>CAJPSU010000037.1 GCA_905373345.1 Candidatus Saccharimonadota bacterium | reverse complement strand
ATTAGCTTTTACACTATCTATTTTAGCGGGTTGTTCTTTGTTGGTTTAGTGAACCTATTTTTGCGGGGTGGAGGAAAACCCTATAAAATAGTATAATAATATAAGGAGTTTACATGGACTGGTTAGCAAACAACGTTCCACTTATTTCAGGTATTGCCGTTGCCGCATTGTCGTTTTTGACTTCGTTTGTCAAATTTCTGAACGAGCAGAACGCTAGTACGAAGATGACGCAGAGATTAAAAGAGTATTCAGATATATACGCCAGCCTACCCGACACCACCAAAGCTAGAGGTGATATAGCAAAACTACTCAAAATAGAAGCTGAACGACTACTTCGTCGAACAAATAGAAAATTGAACATTGCAAATATGATTGCAGTGATAGTGGTTGCATTAGTCGGTGGCGGTTTATCCTATATTTTCGCACTATGGGCTATGGATTCAGCTCACATAGCATTAACGATACTTGCGTGGTTATTGTTTTCATTTGTGGCTTTCTTCACGCTCGGCATATCAATCGCAGGTCTGGCCTCAATGTATGAGGAGCCGAAAGAAAAGAAACCGAGCAAGGACACTCAGATTTAGCAGGGCGATGTTTCTATTTATCGTTGATTCGTTGAGTGTTTTTCTTTGAGTTTCTTTTTGATTTTTCTATCGTATAAATAACCTTTGAGTTTATTCTTCGATTTACGAAAGAATGACCGAATTCGTCTGGTTCTCTTGCTCTTTCGTAAAGAAAAACGATTATACGGGTATTCGCCGTTCTTCAGAGTGAGAGCTTCCATATCATCAGCAAACAGCCTCCAGTCTGTGTACTTATACTTAGTATAGAAAACAGGTTCGCCTTTATCTGACCAGTCAGAGTCAAAATCATAGCCAAAAATATTCGCAAACGGTATGCGCATTAGTAAATGCTCGTATTTTAGAGCTTTATATTTTCTGAATGAGCGTCCTTTTTCGTCAATAAACCATTTACCATTTTTGGGATTCACGTAAACGCAATTATCAAAGTACCGCAAGAAGTTTAAAATATAAATACCTTTTCCAGATATATAGCCATTAGCTTTATGTCCTGCGTCGAAAACATAATAAAAAAGCTCTTGCCGAAAACCGTCGTTATCTAGCTTGTAGGGGTAGTTTTTTATATAGAGCAACCGAATACCCATATCTATTAGTTTTTCTTGAGTTACCTCATAGCTGTCAACATAAGCCTTTAGCTTAGAATAAATTTCTCGATATAGCCTAGCATCATTGTCCATTTCTTGTCTTTTATTAAGAATTTTTCTCTCTATGAGAAATTTAATGAACTGATAGAAGCCGACGAATGTCGCAACAGCACCTACGACAAACACAATGTCTTTGCTAAGGTCAATATAATCCTTATTCTGTGTATACCAATTTAGGACCTTCTCCATGCCTCTATTTTATCAAAAGGACGGCGCAAGCCGTCCTTTTTGTGCTCTTGTTAGCCGCATAACACGCAGGGCAAGAGCGCGTAGCGCGGTCGGCTCTGCCGACTAAAAGCCGCACCATCCTATCATTTATGGTAGACACCTCGCTAGAAAACCTTTTACAACTAAAAAATCGGTGGGGAAATTTTAAAAATACGAAAAGGGCTTTCCTCCACCCCACAAAATAAATTTTTGTGGGGACCCCGGCTGATGGCGTGCATGCAAGCCCGCACGCACAGGTGGCGCGGCCCGTAGATTAGTTTTTATACTAAAACGAGTTCTAGCAAGCGCATAAAAACGTTCCAGATTTGATTTGTCCGCGATTCGATTGCCCTCACGGGCGACCTTTCCGTAAAAAATCCGATTCTGGAGCCACGATCGGGGCTTGAACCCGAGACCTCATCCTTACCATGGATGCGCTCTACCAACTGAGCTATCGCGGCACATATCACCACGCTTCGCAACATACTTGCGGAGCATAGCACTTCAAAATTATACCAAACTCCACAGCCCCTGCCTAGTGCGCCAGTTATTTTCGGCGGGGAGCTCTAGCAGATTTAGCTTCGGGTTTTGGCAATTTCGGCGAAACGATAGAGTCAAGCAGCAGCCACATGACAGCATTTGCAATGTGCACGCCCGCTAGACCTACGGCAGCAAACATCAGCACTCGGCTGACATCCGCATTGACCAGTACAAATATGCCCGCAGCAGTAGACAGCAGTACAGATACTGTTATGTACGCCCGCTGCAATTTTGTACGTTGATTCCGGTCGCCATTCCACTCGGCAACAAATTGCCGCAAAAACTCTCTCATATTTTAGTTATAGCATAACTTTACGTAAAAAGCAATCAAGCATACCTATACG
This sequence comes from Candidatus Saccharimonadota bacterium, assembly GCA_905373345.1. Taxonomy (GTDB): domain Bacteria; phylum Patescibacteriota; class Saccharimonadia; order Saccharimonadales; family Saccharimonadaceae; genus Saccharimonas. Next base: position 4,608 of record CAJPSU010000037.1, on the reverse strand, counting down.
AAAGCAAAAAATCTCCTCAGTCGTGGAGATAAAAACAAAACTTGGTACCGGAGGTAGGACTCGAACCTACGAAGCTAAAAAGCGGGAGATTTACAGTCTCCTGTCATTGCCACTAGACGACTCCGGCATGACGATAAGTAACGCAAGTTCATAAATATGAAAACCTGCCTAATATGGAGCCGCTTCAGGGATTCGAACCCGGGACCCCCTCTTTACAAAAGAGGTGCTCTAACCAGCTGAGCTAAAGCGGCACGATAATATCCAAAAAATTAGAAAGGTACTAGCTTACGCTCAAGATATAGTGTAGCGTATTTGTGCGGTAAGGGCAAGTCCTTTACATCGCAACGCGGCGAGGCTGCTTGATACGTGCGGCGGGCGGATTTTTGCTGTTGATCGCGCGGTTGATTCGCTTGCGTAACGCGTCAGCTTTTTCGTGCTCGCCATTACGCTCGTAAGCGTCTGCTAAAATATTGTAGCTTTGCACGCTCGGCTCTAGCTCAATCGCGCGCTCTAGGTGCTCAAACATTCGCTTTGGATGGTCAAGCTTTTCCTGCACCTTTGCATACGCAATATGGCGCGAAGCGACTGTTTCTTCCATCGCGAGCGCCTGTTCAAACGCCAGCGCCGCTTTTTCGTAATTTTCAGTTTCATAATAAATCAGACCAACGTTGTGTAAACTTGATGCGCTCGGCTCTAAGCTCTGCGCAATCTCAAAACATTCAATCGCATCGCTGTACGCTTGCTGCTTGGCGTATAAAATACCGAGCCGGTTGTAGGCAGTGGCATTACGCTCGTCGATACGTAGAATGGTTAACAAGGCTTTTTCGGCGCGCAAATACCGCTGCGACTTCAATGATTCCTGAGCAATTTCCCATAATTTATCAAGTTTCGCCGACAGCCTCTGCGGCAAATCCCGCGTCGCTTCATTTGGCGACTGCGTATACCACAGAGTAAAAACCCCAACCGCAACGACAAACAATAGTCCAAACATGTTGCCGTTATTATACCATTAACTGCGTCAGGGCGACAAGTTGCAGACGTACGTTTCCGTTGGCGGCAATTCGCTCGTATGCGTCGGCGATATGCTCGCTTTTATGGATAAGACTGTGCGACAGATTGCGATGCAATGTATGCGTAATGATCGCGAGACAGTACGATAACAACTGCTGTGCCGCCTGCCGGTCGGTGTAGCGCATAGCGATTACAGCGCGTTGGTAGTTTGATCCGCGAATAAACTGCTGCGCGTCGCGCACGATATTACCAATCTTCTCTAAATTCACCGGTTCGCGCGCGAGCCGCGTAAGTGCAGCCGGTTTTCCGGATGCTAAAAACAAAAGCTGCTGCTCGATACGCGGGTCATCGACACCAAGTTGTTTAAGCAGCTGGCGCGTTTGGCGCAACGAAATCGGTCTAATGCTAAATCGTTCTACGCGCGACAAAATCGTAGCGAGCAGCAAATGCGGCTTGTGCGACGTTAGAATAAAGTGAATGTGCGGCGTTGGTTCTTCGAGCAATTTCAAAAATGCATTCTGCGCCCGGTGGTTCATGCGGTCGGCATCGTCGATGATAAAAATCGTTCGCACAGCAGTTCGTCCCCTCGCCTGCTGGCGTAGCTGGCGAATTGAATCAAGCTTAATCAAGCCCGCAGGAGCAACGGTGCCATCTTTATCGGTCGGTTGAATTATTGCGGCAATATTTGCGCCAGCAACATACTTTGCAGCAGTGAGCAATCCAGCGCCGTCAGCGCCAGTTAGCAATGTTGATTGCGGCAAGTCAGCGGCGAGCGCGTCAAGCTGCTGTTTCGTTGTGCTTTCAAATAGCAAGGTCGACATCATTCGCCTCTGGGAATAACTCAATGAACTCGCGCGGAACCGGCGCAGTAAATGTGCGGCGGTCGCCTGGCGCGATAGTGATTTCAAGGGAATACGCATGCAAAAATAGCCGCGCGGCTGGCACGCCGTACACGCGGTCGCCAGTGATCGGCGCGCCGACATGCCGCAAATGCACACGCAGTTGGTGGGTGCGTCCAGTAAGCGGGCGAAGCAAAACGAGGCTTTTGCCGTCGCGGTGTGCAAGCACCTTATATACCGTTTGCGCAGGCTTGCCATTTATGTCTGGACGCCAGATGCTCGGAGCAGCAGGATTGCGGCCGAGCGGAACGTCGATTTTTGCATGCGGCTGCTTCAGCACACCGTCCACGATCGCTAGGTAATATTTTTTCGTTTTACGCTCGGCAAATTGTTTTTTAAGCCGCACTGCCGCTTCCGGCGTTCGCGCACCGATTAGTACGCCGCTCGTGTCGCGGTCGAGCCGATGGACGATGCCGGGGCGATTCGTATTCAGTCCAACAGTCGTATAGCGCCGAAAAAAGTCAGCGGCTGTGAACTCGTCGTTCAGCGCGCCCTTACTGTGCGTCAAAATCCCTGCAGGCTTATTAATGACGATAACGTCATCGTTAATATACAAAATCGGAAGCGCTTGGCTATTGTAATCCGCCGCACTCGGTAGATTAATTTCAATCCGATCCGCTTCGGTGACTTCTTGCTTCGGGCTTTTGGCGGGCGAATTATTGACAAAAATATTACCAGATTTGATATATTTCTGCCATACACTACGGCTATATTCAGGATGGCGCTCAGCGAGCACGACGTCAAGGCGACGTTTACGGCTTGTGAGCTGAAACAGATATACGTCTTTACCTTTGAACGGCAAACCGTAGGTTGTCAAGTCGCTCGTCGGATTTTCATAAAGCACCCCTTCGGCGTCGCTCTTTGCGGTAAATATCTGCTGCATGATATACGATTCGCGGTCTTCGGCTGTCTCGTCAAACAAAACAAAAAAGCGCTTACGATCAAACCGAAACGAAACAAGCCGGTTGATCGGGCTAGGATTCGTGACATTAATCTGATCAATATGGCGTGGCACATTATCGTCCGTTGCCACATCAAACCGGCGCAAAATCGCTAATAGGTCGCTTGCGGTGACTTTCATTAGCGCCTCAATCCGACGGCTTTTTGTACGCGCAAAAGTGTTTGATTGGCGGTTTGGTTGGCGGTGATTTCGGATGATTCAAGTTTACGCAAAATAGTATCATCGTCGACCTGCGCCAAGCGTGCTTGAAAGCTTGCAAGAAATTCTGACATTTCATCTGCAACAATCGTTTTGAACTTGCCGTAGCGCTCTAATCCGGTGAATTCGTCAATAGTTTCCTGCAATGAAACCGCACGGCCGTTTGCCTGGCGCACAAGCGTCAAAATTTCTAACAAATTGCTGATACCAGGCTGCGCCTCTTTATCGTAATGCACCCGCCCAAGCGAATCAGTTGCCGCCGACATGATTTTTTTACGCGCAGCATCCGGCGTATCGCTTAAGAAAATCACACCCTTGCCCGTTTCGTCTGATTTACTCATCTTTTTAGCCGGATTTTGCAAGTCTTTGATGCGCAAGCCCTGGTCTTTGCCAAAAAATTGATGCTGTTTCGCGACCGGCTCCGGCACGGTAAACAATTCGCCGAACTTATGGTTCATGCGCTCGGCAATATCACGCGTGAATTCTAGGTGCTGCGTTTGGTCGTCGCCAACCGGTACATAACGAGCATTGTAGAGTAAAATATCGGCAGCCATTAAGATTGGGTAGCTGAACAGTCCAACTGATGTTCGCTGTTGAGCTTTAGTGTGAGTATTAATATTAGCATAGGCTTCTTGGAGAGTTTTAGGTGGAGCTTGAAAAAGAAGCGACCTTAGCTTCGCTTGCGCCGCTTCAGCTAGTATTTGATTGCTCTTGTCTTTGAATTGAGTCATTCGTTCCATTTCGCCAAAGCCAGTAAAATTACTCATTATCACCGCCAATTCGCTATGCGCTGGCACGTAGCTTTGGCGGTACAACTGAATTGCATCGTCATCCAGCGGTAAGCCGGCTGCGGTGTAGACGCGAGCGTTGTTCATGATGCTATCAAACAGTTGGTTGTGGTCAATCGGCGTCGTAAAACTATGCAGGTCTGGAATAAATAAATTAACAGTATACTCAGCCGAACGGCGCCGCGCCATATCGATAATCGGCAGTATCGCACCAAAATAATTGCCAATGTGCAAATCATTGTTGGCGCGAACACCAGTGAGAATAACGGGTTTAGTCATAAGTAACTCCTATTATAACAGGTATTTTTATTAGAAAAATGATCAGCTCCAGTAGTGCTACGCGGCGACCTGATTAACCGCCGAACAGTAAAACCAAAAGCCAAGCCCGCCGATCGTGTGACGGGCTGATCAGTAATCTCCAGAAATTATCTACAAAGCACAGAGCAAACCGCCACATAATGTGCCGATACGCCAAGCGAATGTGCTTTGTGATAATACCATGCGTCTATTATATCATAGTCACGAAAAAACCACCCCTGCCTGCGGGGGCGGTTTTTTGTAAGTTCGCCGAACAAAACAGCGCGGAAAGCCCTTAGCGCTTTGAGTACTGCTCACGTTTGCGAGCGCTGCGTAAACCGTATTTCTTACGCTCCTTCTCGCGCGGGTCGCGCTTCATGAAGCCGGCTTTCTTCAGCGGAGCGCGCAAGTCTGGCGCACTGACAGTAATCGCTTTAGCAATTGCCTGCTTGAT
>CAJPSU010000036.1 GCA_905373345.1 Candidatus Saccharimonadota bacterium | reverse complement strand
TGGTATTACTGACCAAAGTATTTTTCCTGAGCTAACGTTTGAGGAAACGCAGCTTGTACATGGCATGCAAGTTACTTTTGCTATCAAGAACGGTAGCAAAGAAGCAAGCCGCGCTCTACTCGAAAAGTTTGGCGTACCATTTGAAAAGGAGGCGAAATAATGGCGAAGAAATCAATGATCGCACGCGATAAAAAACGCCTGGCTCTGATTGAGAAATTTAGCGAAAAGCGTGCTACGCTAAAGGCGGAAGGCGATCTCGACGCTTTGCAGAAATTACCGCGCAACTCAAGTCCGTCGCGCCGCAAAAATCGCGATATGCTTGATGGTCGTCCGCGCGGCTACATGCGCCGATTCGGTATGAACCGCATCCGATTCCGCGAAGAGGCAAGCAAAGGCAACATCCCTGGCGTCACAAAGAGTAGTTGGTAAGGAAAGGAGAACGAAGATATGTCACTACAATCAACTGACCCGATCGCGGATCTCCTGACCCGCATTCGTAACGCTGCGCTAGTCGGCAAAACGGAGATTCGCGTACCGACCAGTAAACTGAAAAAAGTTGTTGCTGAGCAGTTGGTGAAGAACCACTACTTGGCTGGTGTAAAAGTTGAGGACGGCAAGCCGCGCGGTACGCTCGTCGTAAAACTTGCAAAAGATGGCGAGAACTGTCCGATCACGGAAATTACACGTGTTTCCAAGCCTGGTCGTCGTGTTTATACTGCTGCAAGCGATATCCCAAAGGTTAAGCAAGGCCGCGGCATCGTGCTTGTCAGCACGAGCAAAGGTGTAATGACTGGCGCTGAAGCTGCTAAGGCGAAACTTGGTGGAGAGGTGTTGCTAAAAGTTTATTAAGCTTACTACTCTGCTGGTTGCTATAAATATTGTAAAGCCTCTGCTCTTTGAAGTAGAGGCTTTACAATATTTAGCGTGATACATCTGAGGACAAGAAGGACAAAGGATAATATGATTTCTAACCAAGTTATAGCGACGATAACAGACGATGATGTAGGGCTGCCTACAGCACAAGCTTCTCATGAGAAATCAGTACGCACGGGTGCGCGGGCGATTTTATTTGATGACGACAATGAAGTCGCGCTGGTATATGAAACGGTGTACGATCATTATAAATTGCCTGGCGGATGTGTCGAGCCGGGCGAGACGCTTGAACAGGCACTACGCCGCGAAATTGCAGAAGAAGTCGGGGCAACAATAAGGAGTATTAGATACATAGGAGTCGTGGAGTCCCACCTAGCAAGGTACAACGAGGATTGCAATCAACACTATTTTATCGCCAAGATAGACGGCGAAATTGGCGAGAGCGCCTGGATCGACGAAGAAGAGCTGCACGGCTGCTCAATTGTCTGGTGTAAAGATATCGCACAAGCTATAAATAAAGTTCAAAACGCAACGTCGCAAGAGTATGTTCATATTTTTGAAAGAGCACGAGAGCTAGCGGGTTTACGATGGGCGGAGCATATCTTTCGGCAACAAAATTCTACGGTTTCCAGTCTGGGCGATGTGCATTCAACTTTGTAATTACGCCATTAATCAAGTCCTGCTCGTCAAAACCGGCGTACGCCAGAGTCGTGAGCAATTGAATTTGTGTATCAACGATCTCAGACAATAGCGTCTCGGGGTTCACCTTCTGCTCTTTCCATTGGCGTCGCGGTAATTCCCGGACAACTTCCCACGCTTCCTCTTGTGTATGATAGGCAAACGCTAAACAGGCTTTCCAATTACGTTCAAGCGGTTCCATATAGCCTTTATCGACGCGAGCCTGTTGCGCTTTGAGTACCTCAGAAAAAAGCGATACCGTTTGCTCGACACCGATTCGATGGTATAAAATTGCACGTATAATACCTACATATTGCAAGCGTTTTTTAAGTACGGCAGTCTCGCGTTCAGTTGTTAGATTTTCGCTAAACAACCCGGATAAATTATCGGTCACTAGATGAAGGTAGCTAAACGATAGGCTAAAGTCTTTCGCTGCCTTTGCCGCCCAGCCGATCTCAGGATCGACAAACCGATACGTATCTTTTACTTCGCTGTACCATTCAGCGGCTTCATCTAATACGGACGGAAGCGTGTAGTGTGCGCCTTCAACCGCCAACGGAGAGTTTTTGAAAAGATTGTTCCATGTTACCAACGAACCGTCAACGTGCGAAGAGTCGCCAGTAGCAATTGTCGCATTTGGAGCATCTGATGGCGCGAGTGAACCGAGTTTACCGGCATAAATGACCGTCGAACAATATCTCGAAAGCGCTTCAACAACAGAATAAATAATATTGCCCCAATAACTAAATGCTACGCCAATAAACGCAACTTTCTGGCCGTTGATTGTTTCCGTTTTCCATTTTACATCGTCATTGCCGCGCCATTCTTGACCACCGGGAGCAAGTGCCTCAACATACCCTAGTAGTGCTACGTCGCACGTCGGCATGTCATCTGGAAGTACATTCTTAATAGCTCTGGTCGTTTGCGCTTGAGTTGGCGTTTTTGCCGTGACTTTATAACCGCATGTCTCATAGATTTTCTTGTAATGGCGTACGTAGTCTTTGCCGGGAAAGACGTACAAGTAACCAACACCATCAATAATTTCCGCCGTCGGACGTTTGTAGTTGAAGAGTTTATCGGTCTCTTCGGCATCGGAGATAGTTTTTGTCCTGTCGTATGCGGGGATGATGCGAATCTTCTCTACGTCCGTATCCTTAAATAAACTATGTATTTTATTTTTACAGTACTTTAGCGTATCTATTTTTGTCGTGATTTTATTTAATCACGGACAGAGGAGGCGGCGCAAGGCTCGTAATATTATAACCCTGATTGGCTCGCAGCAAGTATACGTTCAACTAAAAAGCAATCTTAGGAATATTTTGTTAATAAGTATATCTGGAATTATATAGGATGGATGCAAGCAACTGCGGCATATTATAGATAAATAGTCGTGCGAGGAGCGGTATTGTATAATAGAGCTATATGAGCCAGGCATTATACCGGAAATACCGCTCGAAAAAATTGAGCGAAATTGTTGGGCAGGCGCACATTACGCGGCTGTTGGAGCGCGCACTAAAGCGCGGCGCAGTAGCACATGCGTATCTGCTAACTGGACCGCGCGGTGTCGGTAAGACATCAATTGCGCGTATCTTGGCGCACGAAATTAACAATTTACCGTATACCGACGAATCGACACACTTGGATATTATCGAAATTGATGCAGCAAGCAACAACTCCGTTGAGGATATTCGCGATTTACGCGATAAAGTGCAGATCGCGCCAGTTAGCGCTCCGAAAAAAGTGTACATCATTGATGAGGTGCATATGCTCAGCAAGTCGGCGTTCAACGCGCTTCTCAAAACGCTCGAGGAGCCACCGGAGCACGTTGTTTTTATTCTCGCAACCACCGATGCCGATAAACTGCCGGCAACGATTTTGAGCCGCGTGCAGCGATTTAATTTTCGGCTAATCGGCGAAGCAGACGTAGTAGCGCATCTGCGCGCAATTGCCGAAGCCGAGCGCATTGCGATTGACGATGATGCTTTGCGGCTTATTGCCGAGCAGGGGCAGGGGAGTTTTCGCGATAGCATCAGCCTCCTTGACCAATTGCAGCATGTCGCAGATGGCGCAATTACCGCGCAGCTAATAGAAGAATCGCTCGGAATCGCAAGCGCGCAGGACGTTGATGCGTTGCTCGCAGCGGCGGCAGCAGGCGATATAGCTGCAATTGTACAACAGCTTGGCGCAATGGAACACAACGGTGTGCCGGCGCCAATCGCCGCCGAGCAAATCGCGCGGAATATTCAACGCAGTGCAATTTCGCACCCAGAGCGCTTAGCGTTGCTTGGTCCGCTCGCGAAAGTAATACGCAGCCCGTGGCCGTACACGTCGCTATTGGTTGCGCTAACATCGCAGGCGAATATAGTAACGCAGCCAGTTGCCACAGCTACTGCGCTTAGCGGGAATCATACAGTAAAGGCAACCAATTATCCGGCACGGGTAAAAGAGCCTGCGTTACGCGAAACACCGCAAGCATTCAAAAAGCCACCAAAAGCTCCTATTGCGTCTCCGCGGGCACATACGAGTGCGGCGGCAAAATCAGGTGCAGACGCCACGCAAAAGTCCGCTGCGCCGGTAAAAGATGACAAGAGCAACGCTACATCAACCGCAGCGCCGGCGCGCGATAAGGAAAATAAGGAAGAAGAATCCTTTGCCTGGGATGATTTCCTCGCGCCGCTCAAGGAGTCTGCTGCGGGCGCGCACAGTATTCTTGCTAAGTGCAAATATCACTACGATGGCGCGACTCTTACTATCTACGCTGGTAAAAAATTCGCCAAAACTCAAATCGATAAAGCGTTACCGGCACTCGCCGAATCGCTGCAAACGATCGGTTTGCCCGACATCGAAATCACCGTACTTGCTGCGCCGAAACCGCCAGAAGATAGCCAAACTGCCGCAATTATTGCTATGATGGGCGGTGGAGAGGAAGTGAGTTTATAATGCCCGCGAAACAAGTTGACGCTAAGATTCCGCCGCAAAATATTGATGCCGAGATGAGTTTACTCGGTGCGATTCTCATTGACGACGACGTACTCGCTGATGCGTCGGAAATCGTCAAGCCAGCGGACTTTTACGACCAGCGCCATCAAACCGTCTTTGCCGCCATGATGCGCCTGTACGAACGCCACAAGCCGGTGGATTTGCTGACGCTAACTGATGAGCTAAAAAAGAAAGATAAGCTAGAGCTCGTCGGCGGCAGCAGTTATCTCACCGAGCTGACAAATTATGTACCAACCGCCGCGCATGCTAGCAGCTATGCCGACATTGTTGCACAAAAAGCTGTTCGCCGCCGTCTCATTAAAGCAAGTGCTGATATTGGCGAAATGGGATTTAACGAGGAAACATCTACCGCCGAGCTGCTCGAAAAAGCCGAAGCGGAGTTATTTAATGTATCCGATCAGTCGCTTAAGCAAGACTTGGTGAGTATTGAAAGTATTCTCGACGAGAGTTTCAGTCGCATTGAAGAATTGCACCGCAACAAAGGACAATTGCGCGGCATTCGTACTGGCTATCAAGACCTTGATAATATGACAGCTGGATTACAGCGCAGCGACTTAATCATTCTCGCAGCACGTCCAGCGATGGGTAAAACGACGCTCGTGACGAATCTCGCCTACAACATTGCGACGATTGCGAAACTGCCCGTACTCTTTTTCAGCCTAGAGATGAGTAAAGAGCAGCTGATTGACCGCATGCTTGCCGACGCTTCTGGCGTGGACAGCTGGAATATCCGCACCGGTAATTTGAGCGACGACGATTTCAGTAAAATCAGCGAAGCGATGGGAGAGATGGCAGAAGCGCCAATCTTCATCGATGATACGCCAGGACTCAGCGTGTTGGAGATGCGCACCAAAGCTCGCCGCGCTATGCATGACCAGCCGCTCGGACTAATTGTTGTGGACTACCTCCAGCTCATGCAAGCAGCAAACAATCACAATGGCAATCGCGTGCAGGAGGTGAGCGAAATTTCGCGGGGGCTTAAACTCATTGCGCGCGAACTCAATGTGCCGCTCATCGCCCTCAGCCAGCTAAGCCGCTCGGTCGAGAGCCGTACGCCGCCGATTCCGCAGCTTGCCGATTTACGCGAATCGGGAAGCATCGAGCAGGATGCCGACCTCGTATCATTTATTTACCGCCCTGGCTACTACGAGCCGGATAATCCTGAAGTGCAAAATATCACTGATTTAATTATCGCGAAGCACCGTAATGGTCCGACAGGTAAAGTGCAACTATACTTCCATCCGGAACGCTTGCGTTTCATGTCGCTTGACCGCCGCCATAAGTAAATATCTGGTATAATCAAGAGGTATGAAATCGCACGTCACAGATTATTTACTGTATCGTTGGCGTTTCGGGTTGGGATTTATAATAATCGCAATATTGATTGGCGTTATCGTCTGGCTGGGAGCGCGCACTATTCCAGGCGAACTGCGCGCTGCCGAAATTCAATCCGTTTTGACCAGCAGTTCCTTGTCGAAAAGTTCGCTCGACCCGGCGATGATTGTGAATTTTCCGTACCATCTGCTGCAGCGGCTGAGTATTTATGCGTTTGGCGCAACGACATTTGCCATTAAGCTACCGTCTCTTGTGCTAGCGACATTTACCATTCTTGGTATACTTGTACTAACGCAAGCGTGGCTAAAGCGCAACGTTGCAATGATCACGACGATGGCGCTCGCTACAACAACGCAGTTTTTGTTCATGGCGCAAGATGGCACGCCGGCGATTACATTTAACGCAATCGCCGTGTGGTTGCTCGTAGCAGGATTACGCGTAACACGCGGTAAATATTTTCATACGTTTTGGAAGATCGCAGGTGGCGTTCTAATGGCGGTAGCATTGTATGTGCCGCTTGGGATTTACGTCGTCGTGTCGCTGCTTATTACCTCGGTACTACATCCGCACATTCGCTATATCATGAAGCGGCTTGGCAAGACAAAGTTGCTGATGGCGGCAATACTGGGACTAGCGAGCATAGCGCCGCTCGTCTACGCGATTGTCATTCAGCCGTCGACCGCGCTTGAGCTTGCCGGGCTACCAAGCGACATATCGTTTGCCCATATCCGCGCTACGGCACCGCAAGCGATTCTCAATCTAGTTGGGTTCAGCGCGCACAGTTCGGGCGCGCTACTGCGGCCGGCATATTCATTAACGCTTGCTCTCGTAGCACTCATTGGGTTATACCGCCTCATCACGACGCATTATACGGCGCGTAGCTATGTGACAATTATTTTGAGTGTCTTGCTCGTACCGCTTATTCTACTTACGCCGGCACATATAAGCGCCCTTTTCTTCGTCATGACGATTCTCATCGCGACTGGATTTGATTTCTTGATACGTTACTGGTACCGGTTATTTCCGCGCAATCCGTACGCGCGGCTGGCAGGGCTGTTGCCGCTTGCCGTGCTGGTAATCGGCATTATTGCTACAAATGTCACGCATTATATGGACGGCTACCGCTACGCGCCTAGCGTGCTCGCGCATTATTCAAGCGACTTAAACCTCGTGCACGCTTACGCCAACAAGCACGACCAAATAGCGCTCGTTGCGACTGAGCAAGAACGCGATTTCTACCATATCGTAGCGGAACGCTCGCCTAAAATCACGCTGCGCGATCAAGCTGACCAATCGCCCGGCACCATCGTACTCACG
>CAJPSU010000035.1 GCA_905373345.1 Candidatus Saccharimonadota bacterium | reverse complement strand
CTCGTCAGAGCGTCCTCGCTGCTGCTCAGCAGCTGCATGGCGGCAACAAGGTCACCGCCAGTCATGACCGCATCTTCGATGGCAACGTTCGCCTCGAAGAACTTGGCAGACCCATCGAACAGCGACTTACAGTAGCTTGCCAGCTGCTCAATGTACTCAGCGGAGAATTCGGGGCTGACGTTACCGCCGCCACCTCCGCAGTTGATTCCTCCCATGGTAATTACCTCCTTGGGCGGGATAGCAGGTACGATAAGGGAAAGTCTCCCAAATCTAGTTGTATCATAGCACTAGAAAAACACACTTGTCAAATATATTCTACCTAGTAGGTATGCTTATGGTATTTGTTATACCGATATTCTGCACAAAATCTCGGTCGTGGGACACAATCAGGACGCCTCCATTATAGTTTTTTAACGCGTGTTCTAGCGCTTCGATTGTCGGTATATCAAGATTATTGGTCGGCTCATCAAGAATCAATAAACCAGCATTATTGGCGGCTATTCCTGCCAAGAGTACCTTGGCGCGTTCACCTCCGCTCAACTCGCTGCCTGGTGTTACTTGAATAATATCTTTCTTGAGATTGAACCGAATAAGTAAATTAATTGCGTCATGCAATTCAAGTGATGGCGCAAGGTGACGAAGGTTATTGAGCGCAGAGTCGTCAGGTAACGGCAATGTTTGATTTTGATCGACGTAGATAACATTTGCTTGCTTGTTGGCATGAACATCGCCAGATGAAACAGGAGTTTCACCCATGATACCGCGTATCACAGAGGTCTTTCCTGAGCCATTCTCACCCTTCAATAAAATCTTATCGCCAGTGCGAATCGAGAATGACACGGGACCGATCATGTGCTCATTGCCATAGTCAATTTCCAGATTAGATACGGAAAGTAGATTTAGTTTCTTGCCCGCTTCTTCCTTGAAAAGAAACTTTAGCGACACATCTTCTTCCGGTCGCTCCGGTTCCTCGAGTTGTCCGAGCCGACTACTCATGCCGCTGGCTGCGCTTGCCAGTACACTTGCGGCTTTTTCTTTACGAAAATGAGCCGTGAGCTTATCGTTGTCAGAATTTGAGCGGTTTGACCCAGCGGAATTTGCCTTAATCCGTGCTGCCCTCGCAGCACGACCAAGTCGCTTCTTTTCTTTTTCATACTGTTCGTAGCGATTAAACGTTGCTTGCTTTGCCTTTTCACGGGCTTCAACATATTCATCATAACCGAGTCCATATTGCCGCATACCTTGATCACCGCCCATAAGCTCAATAATACGGCTTGTTGCATTTCTTAGGAAACGACGGTCATGTGAGACCATCAAGAAAGCCGCATTTGAGCCCCCAATAAATTTTTCCAATACAACGACACCTTTGTCATCGAGGTTGTTAGTCGGCTCATCCAATAAGACAACATCGTAGCGTGAGGCAAATACCGCTGCAAGTGCAATGCGTGTTCGCTGACCACCAGAAAAATTACCAATTTCTTTACTTGTATCGATAGAGGATATATCGGCGCGTTTAAGTGCTTTTTCTAGATTCGTATCAAATGACGCCACCTCAAACTTGTCATATTTCTCGAGCGCATCAGCATATAGCAGGAGAGTTCGTTCACTCGAGTCATGCTCAAGATTTGCACATTGCTCATCAAACTGCTCGCGCGCATCCTTGACACCGGTCACTTCCTCGATAAATTCATACACACTATGGTCTAGCCAATCACGCATGTCCTGTGGCAATATCCCGATTTCTTCGTTGGTTTTAATGATTTCTCCAGAGGTTGGAGTTAGGTCACCATTAATAAGTCTTAAGAGAGTTGTCTTGCCTGCACCGTTTGGACCGACGAGGCCGATCTTATCACCAGTGTTAATAGAGAACGACACATCGTGAAGGATTTCTTTGCTACTGGTAGCGTAGTTGACGCGATTGAGGTTAATCATGCTAACATATTATAGATTATTTTTACTGTTAAGCAACTTTCTGAACTCTCAAAATGTCAACACCCCTGCCATGGAGTGGCAGCCGAGCCACCAGAAAACACCCTTTACAACTAAAAAAGAAATTCGGCGGGGAAAATCTCAAAAAATAAGGTAAAGGGTTTTGGCGGGGCGCAACACGTCTTGCTCACGAAGGCGTTAGGGCTGAGCCTGCGCGGCTTAGCCAGTATTACGCCGGAAATAGGTTCGAGCAAACTTGTAAAGTGAGCCATTTTAGAGAGTAGACCCAATATAACTTGCTCAAGGCACGGCAACTATTATACCACATCAGAACACTGCATTAAAACCACACGCTATCAAGACAATATTCATTTCAGCACACATTTCATTACGATTATTTACCACTGTTGTGCATTCATTTTTTGCGATAGTCCTGGTGTGCCCAAAAACATGCCAACCATTGCTGAGTATTTAGCTGCGAAGGCTTCAAATCACCATGATACAACCGTCGAAACGCTCGCGGATCATGGTAGCAATTGTAAACAAACGCACTAAAATTGCGCGCTAGAGCAGAATCAAGCAATGGTTCAGCACGTAGTTTCAGCTCCAATAGCACCGTATCAACCGCAGGCGGCGGCGTGAAATCGCTGCGACGCAGCGGACGGCGAATCCGCACCGCCCACCATGGCGCCAGCGCCTGACCGAGCGCGCTATGAAAATGCGCCGAATCCAGCACTAATTTCTGAGCGAACTGTTTTTGTACGACTACATATATCGCGCGGGGTGGGGTATTAGCAAATGCTAGCTTTGTGATAATCTTTGAACTCAGAGAAAAAGGAATGTTCGCAAAAACTTTATACGGCTCGCGTGGCAATTCAGCGCGCAAAAAATCTTGCGCTACGATTTCCACGTTGCTATAGCGCGCCATATTCCGCCGCAAAAGTATAAGCGCCTGCGGCTCATTTTCGTACGCTACCACACGCGCCGCCCGCCGCGCCAGCACTGCCGAAATCGCACCGCTGCCCGCGCCAATGTCAATCACCGTGTCGCGCCGGCGGATATTGCTGTGCCCAACTAACTCGCCGATTAGTCGCGAACCGCGCAAGAAATGCTGCCCATGAGTTGCTACACGCCGTTTCATAGCGCCATTATACTATTATTATCGCTACAAGCTACAGCCCATCTAGCCAAAACTAACCATAAGCTTTATAATATAATAAATATGAAGACACACGATAAACAATCTATCAAACAATACTTGCGTGCAGTTGATTACCTGACTGTGGCGCAAATCTTTCTAGCAGAAAACCATCTACTCAGCCGCGACGTTACATTTGACGACGTAAAATCGCGCATTTTAGGACACTGGGGCAGCGGGCCGGGGATTAATTTCGCATACGCGCACCTCAGCTACTTCGCAAAACAACACGATCAAGATGCTATGTTTGTGCTTGGTCCGGGACATGGGTTCCCGGCACTGCAAGCCAACTTGTTCCTTGAAGGCACACTTGGGCATTTTGATCAAAGCATGCAACCGAATCTCGCCGGTATCCGCAAACTGTGCCGTGAATTTAGCTGGCCGTACGGATTTCCTAGCCATTCAAACCCTGAAACACCCGGCGTCATTCTAGAGGGTGGGGAGCTTGGCTACGCACTTAGCACGAGCTATGGCGCTGCGATGGATAATCCCGACCTAACAGTAGCGTGCCTAGTAGGCGACGGCGAGGCAGAAACCGGTCCAACCGCTGGCGCATGGCATTTGAACAAACTGCTCAATCCGCGCAAAGACGGCGTCGTACTGCCGATTCTTCATCTCAACGGCTACAAAATTTCCGCGCCAACCGTATTCGGGCGTATGAGCAATTACGAACTAATGACATTATTCAGCGGCTACGGTTACGAACCTCGTATTGTCGACGCGACAAAAGAAGGTGTTGACCCGCACGACGAGATGGCAGCAGCGCTTGAATGGGCGCATGCGCTCGTTGCGGAAATTCGCGCTAGCAGCGACAAAATTGCACCACGCATGCCGATGATTGTTATGCGCACGCTCAAAGGATGGACAGGACCGAAAGAGGTTGAAGGTAATAAAATTGAGGGGAACTGCCTAGCGCATCAGACTGTACTCAGCGAGGCAAAGTCCGACCCTGAACAACTGAAGATCCTAAACCACTGGCTAAAGAGCTATAAGTTTAACGAACTGTTTAGCGAGCTCACCGGATTTGGAGACTTCGTAGGCGATATTTTGCCAAGCACGCCTGAAAAACGCCTCGGTATGAGTAAACACGCGCACGGCGGCGATGGTGTTTATAAACCGCTTATATTACCGAATATCAACGACTTCGCCGAAGATGCCGAAACGCCCGGTACAATCGGCTCAAGCAGTATGCGACGCGCCGGTGCCTATTTAGCAGAGGTCTTCCGCCAAAATGCCGAGAGCAAAAACTTCCGCTTCATGAGTCCGGACGAGACGTATTCGAACAAGCTTGACGAAATTTTCCAAGCCACCAGCCGCAGCTGGCAGTGGCCGATCATGAGCTGGGACAAAGATCTCTCGCAAGACGGGCGCGTCATGGAAATGCTCAGCGAGCACAACATGCAAGGCTTGATGCAGGGCTACGTCTTGACCGGCCGCCACGCAATGTTCGCAAGCTACGAGGCGTTCCTGCAAGTTGTCTCAAGCATGGTTGATCAATATGCTAAATTCCTCACACAAAGCCGTAGCGTCGCTTGGCGCGGCACGATTCCGAGTCTGAATTACATTCTTACCTCAAGCGGCTGGCGGCAAGATCACAACGGCTTCAGCCATCAGAACCCCGGCTTTATTGACGACATTCTGCGCCGCCAAAGCAACTTCTCGAACGTTTACTTTCCGTCGGACGGCAACGTCACGCTTGTATGCCTCGAAGAAATGTTATCAAGCGTACGCCAAATCAACGCGCTCGTTGCCGGCAAAACGCTTGAACCGCGCTGGCTGTCAACCGAATTAGCGCGCCAGCAGGTCAATGAAGGTTTGATGATTTGGGACTTTGCTAGCGACGACAATCCAGACCTTGTGATGGCGGCTTGCGGCGACTACCCGACAAAGGAAACGATGGCGGCAATTGATATCATCAAAACCGAATGTTCAGCGGCAAAAATCCGCTGCGTTAATGTGTCCAGCCTAACGACCATGGGGCTTGGCACGCTGCGCAATGTTGCAACGCAGAAGAAATTCGACGAGATTTTTACCCACGACAAACCGGTTATTTTCAATTTCCACGGCTATCCGCAAACGCTCAAGTCGATTCTATTTAACTACGACGTACACTCGCACCGCTTTGACATTCGCGGCTACAAGGAAATCGGCAGCACGACGACACCGTTTGACATGCACGTACGCAACGAAACCAGCCGCTACGATCTCGCGATCGCTGCACTGCGGCAGCTCGGGCGACGCGGCGTCATGCCATTTGAAGAAGCTGAGCACCGCGCTGCAATCTACCAAGCGAAAATCGACGAAAACACCGCTTACATCAAAGCAAATGGCGTTGACCTGCCGGAGATTGACGCTTGGGTGTGGCCGGCAGCACGCGGCGAAGTGCAAACCGCCGAAGAAGCGTGGCACGGACAAACAAACTAAGGCGTTGTTTCTGCTACAGCTTTCCTCGAATGTAATTTCTGACTATTTTTGCAACTCTATCGTGCCCGCGCGGCGAAAAATGTAATCCGTCAGACAGTGGAAGTCTACCCAGCACAATCGTATCGCCCAGCTCAGTCCGGCGTGCTATTAGCTGCTGCTGTACCGCAAGCGACTCCGATGTAAATTCCGGCCCAGATGTATCGTCAACCGCAAACGGTGGCGGCAAAATATATACGACATGCACACCGCTAGCGCATTCAGCATACCATGTTAAATCAGCTATGATATCATCGGCCGTTCGGTGAAATCGTTGCTGCAAATCATTCGTACCGAGTGCAATAATCACCAAGTCGACGGGAAGTGCTGCATGTAAACATTCAACAAAATAATCGTGTCCATTTTTATGCGGCTTATCAGTACGAAAACTGCCTGCAACACGTCCACATACACCGTCAACAACAATATCCACCCGCCTGCGCAGCATACGGCGTACTTGATTCGCCCAGCGGCGACTATACGGTATGCGGCTTCCTCCAAAACGTGCACCCCATACATTTGAATCGCCATATATCAAAATTCGCTGCCTCATTTTCCGCACAACGCCCGCCTTTCAGTCCAAATCATTATTTTTCCCATTGTAGCACAAACTCTAATAATCAAGCTTTTCAAGCCTCTGTAAAACCGGTAAAATAGGATAGTGAAACAACCGCGATACGAAACAGTGACGCTCGAAAAGATTGTCGGTGGCGGGCAAGCGCTCGGAACACTAAGCGATGGACGCAAATGTTTCGTGTGGGGTGGATTACCAGACGAAACCGTGGCATTTCGCGTAACAAAAAAGAAAGCACACTTCGTTGAAGGCATCGTCACCGAAGTCCTGCACGCCTCGCCCGAGCGCATCGCACCGCGCGACGCCGATAGCTACCTGAGCACAAGCCCGTGGCAAATCATGACGTTTAGCGCCGAACAAAATTACAAGACAACGTTGATCAAGGAAGCCTTTGAGCTGCACAACGTTGTACTGCCGCACAAAATCGACGTGTACACCGATAGGCGCAAATTTCAGTATCGCAATAAGGTAGAATTTAGCTGGTTTAGCGAGAGAGCAGGCGAATCGTACCCCGATACGCTTGACCTCGCATTCTTCCGTCGTGGCAGCAAAGGCAAAATCATCGTCAATGAATGTAGTTTATTGCCGCCCGAAGTCATAGCGCTCGCGCATAGTGTCCGCGATATACTACGCCGCAAGCATATCTCTGCTCGCCAATTAAAAACATTACTCATTCGTAGCAATCAACAGGGAAGCTGCGTTTGGCAGCTGTATACAAAAGATGCATTGCCAAATATCATTACGCACGAAGAAGCAGAAACGCTACCCGCGCAGGGCGGGGAGGTCATCCATTCTGACCCGCGCAGCCCAGCTAGCCGCATCACCGCGCGCCTCGCAAAATTTGGCGTTACCACACTCACCGATACAATTCTTGGCACGCCATTTCGCTATGCTTGCGAGGGATTTTTTCAGGTAAATATACCTGTGTACGAGCAAGCTTTGCGCGATATGCGGGAGTGGGTTTCCTATCCAAAATGCACAACGCTTGCTGGTAATGACACCGGCGAGGAGAATCTCCCAGTGATTGACCTTTACGCCGGCGTCGGCACGATCGGGCTGACTATCGGCGGCAAAAATGTCACGCTCATCG
>CAJPSU010000034.1 GCA_905373345.1 Candidatus Saccharimonadota bacterium | reverse complement strand
GGCTTGAGGATATTTACAATAGTTTGACGGAGATTATCGTTGAAACAAAGCCGCAGCATATGGCGATCGAAAAGCTATTCTTCACAAAAAATATTACGACAGCAATTAGTGTAGCAGAGGCGCGTGGCGTGGCGACGCTTACGGGGCAGCAAGCGGGTCTTAAAGTCTACGAGTATACGCCGAATGAAATCAAAAAATCAATTGCGGGCTACGGTGCGGCAAAAAAGCCGCAAATACAGGAAATGGTGCGATTACAATTAGGATTAACGGAAGTGCCAAAGCCGGATGACTGCGCCGATGCGCTGGCTGCGGCACTGACGCACGCTTTCATGCAGCGCGGACGCGCGGTATAATAAAATAGTGAGTAACCTATTGTCAAAGAAGAAGCTAAAAATGAAACCAGCGCGCATGGGGCGTTACGCGAATCTAGGGCGGCAAAAATCATCCCGTCGTCGTTCAAAGTGGACGCCGCCGGGTAAAATTGGCGAATTTGTTACGTGGTGGCGCGGACTTTCGATGAAGAAAAAGATAGTGTTTACCGTACTGCCGATTTTTGTTTTTTTGATTACTGTACCGATTGCTACCTATATTATGCTTGCAAACGACATTAAAGACCCGGAACGGTTAATGAATCGCAATAACACCGGTATTGTACTTCAAGACGCGAACGGTAAATCATTCTATAGTGTAGGACGGGCGGAGCACCGCAACGATGTGGCGCTCGCGAATATTTCCGACAGCATGAAAAAGGCATTGATTGCCAGCGAGGACAAGGATTTTTATAAGCACGGCGGCTTTAGTCCGCTGAGTATTTTGCGTGCGCTAGTGACGCGGACGGGCGGCGGCTCGACGTTGACGCAGCAGCTTGTAAAAAACACTCTACTGAGTGATGAGCGCAGTTATTTCCGTAAGTACCAAGAACTCTTTATGGCGATCGCTGTAGAACAAAATTACTCGAAAGACCAGATTTTGGCAATGTATTTAAACTCGGTATATTTTGGTGAGAATGCGTTTGGCGTCGAAGAAGCTGCGAAAGTATATTTTAATACGACACCAGATAAGCTTGATGTGGCGCAAAGCGCAATGCTTGTCGGGCTGTTGCCTGCGCCGACCGCGTATTCGCCAATTAGCGGCAATAAAAATTACGCGAAAGAGCGTCAAAATACCGTGCTATCACGTATGGTAAAAAACGGCTTTATCACTGAGGATCAGAAAAATGCCGCTACTGCGCAAGAACTTGTGTACGGCGCAGGTGCGAAGAAAAACGAAACGTCAATTGCGCCGCATTTCGCGGAAATGGTGATTAACCAACTGAGTAAAAAATACGGTTACGAAAAAGTCATGCGTTCGGGCTATCAGGTAAAGACGACGCTTGACGTATCAGCGCAGCAAACATTAACGGATAATATCGCTGCACAGATAAAATATATTAACCGCATGGGCGGCAGTAACGCGAGTGGTGTTGTCATTGACCCAACGAACGGTGAAGTTCGCGCTCTGGTTGGCAGTGCTGACTATAATAACGAAAAATGGGGTAAGGTTAATATGGTGACAACGGCGCGCCAGACAGGGTCAAGTTTCAAGCCGATTTATTATGCAAATGCTCTTGCTGATGGCGTGATTACGCCCGCGACCGTATTTGATGACAAAGTGAAAGACTTTGGTGGTGGGTACGTGCCTCGCGATGCTGATCGCCGAGAAACAAGTCGCGGTAAAGCGTCGGTGCGCCAGGCGCTCAATTGGTCGCTCAATATTCCGAGCGTGGAGGTTATGCAGAAATATGGTATCTCAAAATCAATTAGTACCGCTAAAAAGCTTGGTATTACTACGCTGAGCGACAATACAAGCAACTACGGTTTATCGCTGGCACTTGGCTCGGCGGAAGTCCCGCTGGTTGAAATGGTAAACGCATATGCAGCGTTTGCAAACAACGGGCAGCAATACGATGTGACAATGGTGTCGGAAATTAACAATAAATTCGGCAAGCAAATCTTTGCACGTGAGCATAAGGGGCGGCAGGCGATTAGCCAGCAGGGCGCATATTTGATTTCAAATGTACTGAGCGATGCTGCGACGCGCGCCCGGATCTTCGGCTCGTCAATTACAGTGCCTGGCAATCGTACGGTAGCAGTTAAAACTGGCACAACGAATGACAACCGCGACGCCTGGACGATCGGCTACAATCCGCAATACGTCGTCGGCGTATGGGTTGGCAATAACGACAATACTGTGATGCGTAGCGGAGGTAGCGATATGGCGGGTCCAATTTTCAAAGGTACAATGTCGGCACTGTTGAAAGGTAGGGCTGATGTGAAATTTAATGTACCAAGTGGTATTGTGCAGCGCGCTGTTTGCCGTGAGAACGGTGGATTAGCGGTAAAAGCGGGCGGTAATACCTACAACGAATACTTCATGAGTGGCGCATTGCCGACTGAAAGCTGCAACGCTGAACCAACGACCGTAAGCGTCTGCAATCTCGCGACAGGCAAAGTTGAGTCAATTAAAGAGGACGAATTTAGCGAATCAAAGTATTCAAAAGATACAGCAAATTGCAAAGCGGCGACCGAGCAAGTTTGCGACCTTTCAACTGGTAAGGTTGTAGCGATCAACGTAAATGAATATGATAGTATAAAGTACTCGCGCGATACTGTAAATTGTGCCAATAACCAGCGTATTGCTGTTTGCGATACGCAAACGGGTAAAATCGTTACAATACCAAAAATACAAGCAGCCGCTTCGCGCTATTCGCGAGACACTGCAAACTGTGTTGCAAAAGAAAAAGATGGTGATTCGAATGATAATACCAGAGGTGATACAGATAATAATAGCGGCAACACGACGCCAAGCAATCCGGGCGATAATACGGTGCCAACTAATCCATAGGACAGGACTGAGATGATAGCACATGTGTTTGGTACAATTGCGGAAAAATTTAATGATAGTATTGTTGTTGATGCTGGCGGTGTTGGCTATGAGGTATACGTGGCGGCAGGTGATTTCGAGCGCTTTAATGTGGGCAGTGAAGCGAAAATTTACACGTATCACCACGTACGTGAGCAGGCTGAAGAACTCTTTGGGTTTTCATCGCTGACGGCAAAAAAGTTATTTCAGCTACTTATCACCGTGCAGGGTGTTGGGCCAAAAGCAGCGCTTGCAATCTTGAGTCTGGGCGAGGCGGAAATTGTTCGCAACGCTATTGCTAACGCCGACCACGCTTTCATTCAGAAAGCTGTCGGCGTCGGTAAAAAAACTGCTGAGCGCGTGGTGGTTGATTTAAGTGATAAAGTTGGCGTGCCAACCGCAGATGATCGCTCTGATGTACTGTCGCAAACCCCATCTAGTGTCGTTGACGAAGCTCTTGAAGCTCTCGTAGCACTCGGTTACACATTAGCAGACGCGACACGCGCACTTGAAGGAGTTGATCCAGCGCTACCGACAGCTGAGCGCGTGACGCGGGCACTGCGAGGGTGATGAGCTAAGCTTAATGAATTCTTTCCAGGAGATACCGGGCATTACCTTGACAATGGCGAGGTATCCGTTAGCCGAGTATGTGGCTAAAAAGGTGAAAGATCGCGAATCTGCTACATTAGGTATGCTTGCGCTTATTACAGCTGATATTTATGACGGCAAGTTCTTGCGTAGGTTTAACGCTGATACGCCAACTCGTCGGGTAGCGGATGGTGTGGTTGATCAAATTTCAATTTTTAGAATGGGATATGCGGTATATCGGCAACATCCAGAAGTCCAGTTGCCATTAAAACTGATGGCAATGCGAGCGTTAGCTGTTGGCGCGATAAATTTAGCACATTATTTAAAAACTGGCGAAGTAACAAAAGGCGGTAAGTGCCAGAAGGTATCAAATTTGGCGATAGCAGCTTGTATTGTGTCGGCTGCGCGTGATAGTGAAAGTCAGGTTCGCCAAGTCAGTTGGATTGCGGCTGGGGTATCAGCGACAACTGGGTTAGCTTCTTTAAAAGGATTTGGCAAGCAACATGATGGCAAGATACGGCAACTATGAGAGATGACCGTTTATATTTGTAGGTATATAATACGTATATGGCGTTCCGTCTCACACCTGATAATATTGTCAAACCAACACCTGAAGGTGCAATTGTCGCGTTGTCGAAAGTTCAATACGATCGATTACTCAAGATTCTCTATGCTCGGGTTGATGAGCTTTTCTGCCGCCTTGTCGCCTTTCACGGAAGTGACGCTAAACCGTATGAATTGTACCAAATAGAACCGTTTGAATATATTGAATACACAATCGGCATGAATGCTAAATTGTTGTTTCCCCTGTGGTCGTCAATCGGCTTTGATACTAATTCGGAGCAGCTGCTTTCTGTTAGCTGGTCACGCCACTCTAAGTATTATTCATATAGTATAATTGCACCGGTGTCATCTGCTCTAAGGGCTGTTTCGGTAGATGTGGTACGTCAGCTATGGCGTGGACAAACGAGAATGGCTAGTGCGCTGTATCGATCAAGGTTAGACGATGGGGCTGAAGTGCTCTTACGTCGCAGACAAGATAGTGAATGTAGTCTGAGTATATTTTTGCACAGCCGCAATGCTGATGCTGAAAAAATGAAGCAAGCGCTTACCGATCCCTGTGTTTGGGACGATAATCCACGTACTGCACTCGCCAACCCGTCGGCGGTTGTTGACCGCGCCTTCCGGCGTATCGCTTTTTCCAAAAAGAAACCAATATATAGTATAAAGACAACAGCGTCAGAATGGAAAGAGTCGGGGGAGAGCTGAAAGCGGTTTAACAGCGGTCATAAGCCAATAGGGGAGATTATTTCTAAACTTCTCACCACCCATGATACGCTAGTAGGCTAAGTCAATGCCATTAGTTATGATAATGTCGTTCCTTTATTATTTCTGACGAGCCATCTCTCACAGAATTGCGAAAAAGTTAAACGTATATCATGCTTGCAGACTAGAGCCAACGCCTCGTTACTATAATGCTATACTGTACCTATGGCAATTGAACGAATCGTTGATACCAGTGCGCATGATGACGATGGCGCGGAGCAGCAGATTGAAGTAACTCTACGTCCGCAGACGTTTGACGAGTATGTCGGACAGGAGCGGCTGAAGCGTAACTTGCGTTTGGCGATTGAGGCGGCGAAAAAACGCGGCGAGCCGATTGATCATGTGCTATTGTATGGGCCGCCAGGTCTCGGCAAGACAACAATGGCGGGTGTCATTGCGCATGAAATGGGAGCTGGGTTACGCGTGACGAGCGGACCGGCGATCGAAAAAGCGGGCGATTTAGCGTCTATTTTGACAAACTTGGGTGATGGCGACATATTATTTATCGATGAGATTCACCGGCTAGGTCGGGCAGTAGAGGAAGTATTGTACTCGGCGATGGAGGATTATAAGCTGGATATCATCATCGGTAAAGGGCCGGCGGCACGGAGCGTGCGGCTGGATCTGCCACATTTTACTGTCATTGGTGCGACGACGCGAACGGGTAGTTTAGCGGCTCCTTTACGCGATCGGTTCGGGCATATCTATCGGTTAGAGTTTTATACGCCGGCAGATATTGCACAGATTGTGCGGCGCAGTGCTGCTATTCTAGCGACAGTGATTGACAAAAATGCCGCGGAGCTGCTGAGCACTCGGGCGCGTTTGACGCCGCGGATCGCTAACCGGCTGCTCAGGCGGGTGCGTGATTACGCTGATGTGAACGGCGATGGTATTATTAATGTGCCGACAGCCCAGCAAGCACTACAGTTACTAGAAGTGGACGATTTGGGGCTTGACCCCGCAGATCGGCAGTTGCTGAGTGCAATGCTTAAAAATTATGGCGATAATCCAGTAGGCTTGACTACTATTGCGGCACTGACTGGAGACGAAGCGAGCACGATTGAGGATTTCTACGAACCGTATCTATTACAAATCGGCTTTATTGAGCGCACGCCGCGCGGTCGGCGTGTAACGCCGCGGGCGCGTAAGCATTTGAATTTGTAGTATACTGTAGATAAGTATTAACAGTGAGGAGATAAGCGATGAGCGATGACAACGCAGCGCAAAACGGACAGCAACCAGTAGCGTACGATGCCGAGGGGCGTCCGCTGTACGCTGCGCCTGTCGAGCCGACGCATACGCAGGTTACCGATTCTGGTAAGCAAGTCGTGCATGTTGCACGCTCAACTGAGCCAATCCCGGTGCATATTTCCGAAGAAACACGCCGCAAACATCAGGAGTCAGTTGAACGCTTTCCTTGGTTGAATTTAAGCCAGCATGAATACGTTATCAGTGCCGTGACGCGTCATAGCATAGGACTGTGGACGCCGATTTTATTATCGCTTACTGGTATCACACTGACAGCGATATTTATGTTTTGTTACCCTGATATGGCGAGGCGTATCGGGCTGCCGCTTGCGGCGTACAATCAAGTGATTATTATCGCTACGATGGTGATGGCGCTATTTGCGATTGGCGGTTATGTTGCGGTGTGGGTGTATACGCAAAACCGCTTCTTTTTGACGAACGAGAGCGTGATTCAAGAAATCCAAATGAGTCTTTTCTCAAAGCGTGAGCAGACAGTGAGTCTGGCAAACATTGAGGATGCGAGCTATTCGCAGCAAGGGCCGCTGCAGACGATATTTAATTACGGCTCGATTCGGCTGAGCACTGAGGGCGACGAAACAACGTACCGTTTTCATTATGTCGCAAACCCAAAGCGCGAAATCGCAATTCTGAACAACGCTGTCGAAGCATTTAAGAATGGTCGTCCAGTCAGCGAGGTCGACGATTAGTTTTTGTGTTCGCGATTTTGCTTACGGTAGTCTCCTTCGCGCTCCATCGTACTGAGTAGTGTGTAGCCGGTGCACTTTCCGTCGGCGGAACAGCCGGTTGAGTCGTAGCTGTAGTCTGCACCACTTTTACCGAATTTAATACCAGTCGGGTCGGTAAATAATTCTGGATCAACCGTACGTAACGTTTTACTATCAATCGTTTGTGGGTAGTAGCCGAATTTAGCGTAATAGTATTCTTCAAGACTGTAATACATTGCATTGATAGCGACTTTGCGCTGATTATCGCGCTGGACGGCGTCTAGTTTCATCTTCTCGCTGAAGAAAAGCCAGCAACCAACACCGAGTACGACGATGACAACGAGCAACTCAATAACAGTGAATCCGTTTCGTTTCATATCTGGTATTATATCAAAAAATATATGTCTAGGGTATAATGAGGCTACGAGAGGGGGAAGCATGGCGAAGAAAACCGACGCAAAGACACCGACACAGAAACCAACGGCAGACGAGGGCAAGCTAAAAGCGCTAGGGCTTGCGA
>CAJPSU010000033.1 GCA_905373345.1 Candidatus Saccharimonadota bacterium | reverse complement strand
CGTGTGAGTAAACGATCACGCCGCGGTGCGCTTTCTATTTCGTCAATTGCGTCGTATTTCGGCGTATTTTTGTTAATTACAACGCTAATTGCGGTTAGCTATCAGCCGGTCGCTACAGAACGATCGGCGCTTGCAAATGCCTCGCCGACAACACAGACGACGACGCTTGCTAAGGTACAGAGTGAAGCTGGCTCGGTTGATCCGGTGGTAGCGGCAAATATCGCGTCTTCGCTTGCCGACACGACAAATATGCCGGTCAGCAATAACGTAGCAAACTTATCGCAATCGCTTGCAGTCGAAACAATGATGGCGCAGACCGATTCAAGCACGATTAGTAAGCCGCAAGTCGTAAATATGACGGCTGATTCGCGCAGCACGACAACCTACGTGACGCAAGCGGGTGATACGCTTGACGGCGTTGCCGAAAAATACGGATTAAAGAAAACGACAATCGCTTGGGCGAATAATTTGAGCTCTGATGCTCTTGAGCCAAATGTGACGCTGACAATTCTGCCGACAGATGGTATTTTGTACACGACGAAAGACGGCGATACGCTTGATGCGATCGCCGAAAAATATGGTAGCAAGAAGAGCGACATTGTTACGTATAACGACCTTGAACTTTCAGCGAATGTCGCAAGCGGTACGCGCTTAATTATTCCTGGCGGCGTCTTGCCGGAAAATGAACGTCCAGGCTATGCCGCATCATCGCGCAACGCTAATTCGTCGCGCCGCGGCGTGCCGGCAAATAGCAACTGGGGCGCTGGCACGGCAGCAGGTGCTGCCTCGTCGTTCAGGGGCGTGGTATCTGCTGGCAATAAATATGCTTGGGGCAATTGTACGTGGTATGCATATGAGCGCCGTATTCAGCTCGGTTTGCCGGTCGGTAGTTACTGGGGTAACGCTAGCACGTGGGCGTACAATGCGCGCGCTGCAGGATTAATGGTAAATGGCACGCCGAGTGCTGGGGCAATTATGGCAAATGGCGGCGGTTATGGTCACGTGGCAATCGTTGAATCGGTGAATCCAGGCGTTTCTGTCACGATTAGCGAAATGAACGGGTATCGCTGGGGCGGCGGTTTTAACCGCGTCGGTCGCGGGACACTCTCATGGAGCGAAGCGACTAGCGGCTACTATAAATATATCCATTAAAATAACATTGTGAAATGTAAAAACGCCTCTGTCAAATTCGGGGCGTTTTTGTTATACTGAAAGTATGTTTGTTGATACAGCAAAGGTAACGGTAACAGCCGGTAAAGGCGGCGACGGCGCAGTGAGCTTTCGCCACGAGATTTTTGTCGATAAAGGCGGTCCGGACGGCGGTGACGGCGGCAAGGGCGGCGATGTTGTTTTTGTTGCGACCGAGCAGCTCAATACGCTGTTGAAATTCCGTTATCAGCCAAAGCTCAAAGCAGAGAACGGCATAGCTGGCAGTAAAAGAAAAAAGGCGGGACGCGCGGGCGAGCGCTTGATCGTAAAAGTCCCCGTTGGCACGATCGTTAAGCGCGACGGTGCTATCGTAGCTGATTTGGCGCGCCACGGCGAAGAAGCAGTGATTGCGAAAGGTGGCGACGGCGGGTTTGGTAATGCACACTTTAAGTCGAGTGTACGCCAAACGCCGCGCATGGCAGAGCTTGGCGAGCCGGGCGAATCGTTTGAGGCTGAATTGGAGTTGAAATTGTTAGCGGATGTCGGGTTGGTCGGCTTTCCGAACGCGGGAAAATCAACGTTCTTGAGTGTCGTGTCAAATGCACGCCCGGAGATTGCGAATTATGAATTTACCACTTTGACGCCAAATCTAGGAGTGGCTGATATTGATGATGGCAGCATTCTTATTGCTGATATTCCAGGGCTGATTGAAGGTGCGAGCGAAGGCAAAGGCTTGGGCGACCAATTTTTGCGCCATGTCGAGCGGACGGCAGTGTTGCTCCATATGATTGACGTGTACAATAACGATCCAGCAGAAAAATATGTAGCGATTCGCCGCGAGCTTGAAAAATATAGTCCGGAGCTAGCAGCGCGCCCAGAGATTATTGCGTTGACAAAATGCGAAGGACTGGACGAGGAGATTATTGCGATGCAAAAAACAGCACTGCAAAAAGTGGCGAATAATGCGGAGATTGTGGCTATCTCATCGCAATCGGGGCGGGGCGTGAAAGATCTGTTACGGTTGCTGCGGCGCGCAGTCAAAGCGTACCGCCAGCGCGAGCAGCAGCAAGAGGGCGAAGCAGAGACTGGCTTGCCGGTAATTTCGCTTGATGAAGACCAATTGACCGACGCGTGGACAGTTGAGCGGCTGCCAGATGAGACGAACGAGGGTGGCGAGCCGGTAGCAGTTTTTATAGTCCGAGGTAAAAAAATCGAGAAGTTTGCCCGCCGGACGAATTTTGATCAATTTGAGGCAGTAAACCGCTTGCGCGACATCATGAAACGGACAGGTATTACGCACGAGCTAGTCCGCCAGGGCGCGACAGGCGAGAGTATCGTGCGAATCGGCGAGAGCGAGTTGACGTTAGTTGAACAATAGGCGCAAAATAGTTGTGTAGAGAGCGCTGTGGCTATCTTAATTATGGTCCGTAACACGCTAAAACTATTTTTTGCTATACTAAGAGTATGGCGCAAACATTCTTTTTCTACGACTTAGAAACCAGCGGATTGAACGCGCGCGAAGACCGGATCATGCAGTTTGCTGGGCGGCGGACAAACATGGATCTTACGCCAATCGGCGGGCCGTATAATATGCTCGTAGCGCTCAGCGACGACACACTGCCGAACCCTGATGCGCTAATGGTCACTGGTATTACGCCGCAAAAAACTGTCGATGAGGGTTATAGCGAGGCGCAGTTTGCGCGCATACTAAATGATGAAATTTTTATGCCTGACACAATCGTTGTCGGGTTCAATAACGTTCGGTTTGACGACGAGTTCATTCGCCATCTGCTGTGGCGTAATTTTTACAATCCATACGAATGGTGCTGGAAAGATAGCCGGTCGCGCTGGGATATGCTTGACGTGGTGCGGATGACGCGGGCGCTCCGGCCTGAAGGTATTAGCTGGCCGCTTGATGACGCTGGCGAGCCAACGAACCGGCTTGAGCTCATTACGCGCGAAAACGGTATTGCTCACAAGAATGCGCATGACGCGATGAGCGATGTTGATGCATTGATTGACGTGACAAAATTGATTCGCGATAAACAACCGCAATTGTTTGAATATTTACTAAAAATGCGCGATAAAAAAGAGGTTGTAAAACTTGTAAATGTCGACGATAAAAAGCCGTTTGTTTATAGTAGCGGGCGTTACGACAAGGAATTCGCTAAGACGACAGCCGCGTTCCCGCTGGCGACGGGACGCAATGGCAACGTTGTGGTGTATGATTTACGTTATGATCCGACGCCGTTTATTGATTTAAGCGAGTCGGAATTAGCGCATAAAGTGTACGCGAGCTGGCAGGAGCGCCAGGCTGAGGATTTCGTAAAGTTGCCAGCAAAAGAGTTGCAGCCGAACCGCTGTCCGGCGGTAGCGCCGCTCGGCGTGTTGGCGCACGGCGGCGGGTGGGCGAAAATATCGCTTGACGCCGAGACGATAGCGAAACACCAAAAAATTCTTCTGGCACACCCAGAATTCGCTGAGAAATTACGTACGATTTTTGAAAACAAACCCGAATTTACGCGATCGCCCGATCCGGAAGCGCAGTTATACGATGGGTTTTTGAATGACCGCGATCGGTTGCGCGCCGAAGCAGTGCGCAACGCAAGCGAGCGCGAGCTGGATGATTTTCATCCCAATTTTGCCGACGAGCGGCTGCCGGGACTGTTGTTGCATTATAAAGCGCGCAACTTCCCGAAAACACTGAGCAGTGATGAGCGTGAAATGTGGCAAACATGGCGCGCAGCACGCATACAGGCGCAATTACCAAAATATATGGCGGCGCTGCAGCGGTTTGCGGCTAGTGCGCTTGATCCTGGCAAAGAATTTATCGTGCAAGAGTTGCAATTGTGGGCAGAGTCAATTTTGCCAGAGCCAGATTAGATTAAGATTAGTATCCCGAAGTATGTGTCGGCGGTTTGAGCGGCGCCGCGTTGCATGCCGCGTCAATGATACCGACGATCAGAACGATACAGCTGCCAAGTATTATCCAATAGGGAACGCTGATTGTCGTCCCGGGAATCATGCCAGTGAGCATAAAACCAAGCAATGTGTCAAAAAAGCTGCTGCTATGTACGAAAAATATTCCTGCTATCGCGAGTCCGAATGTGGTAAGGAATAAGTGCTTGCATTTCATGGTGGCGCGCCCTAGATTACTTTTACTTATAACAATAATATAGCAATTAGGTCAAAAACATGCAACGATAAGCGCCATAACAGTCGCTACGATTTTTTCGTTTGAGCGCAGTGCGTGCAAATTCCTTGAATTTCAAGGATATGCGATGGATTATGAATATGATATTCGGCGGCAATTGATGCAATAAGGCGTTCAAGCGTGTGATTCTCGGGCAAATCAATTACGCGTCCGCATTGCCGGCAGGTGGCGTGGTGGTGGTGCTTGTTAAATGTGTCGGATAATTCGATTTTATGTTTCCAGCCGACAGGGACGACGCGTACGATACCAAGGCGCTCAAATAGCTCAACTGTGCGGTATACGCTAACGCGATCAATTGATGGTGTTGTCGCGCGTATCAGCTCGCCGATATAGCGCGGCGGCTGGTCATATAAGGCAGCAAATACCGCACGGCGCGGCTTGGTGACATGTAGTTGATGCTGCCGTAGAATGGTTTCTAACATTTGTAGAGCGTCATTCATAATGTTACTTAGTATATCTATATTGCAACAAATTTGCAATATTGTGCGCAAAAATGTGCACCTATGTTTCGTGTCGCTCCGCTTTTTCTGTGCCGATCGCGGCTAGTATGGTGTGCGTAAAAATGCTATAATATATAGCCATGTCAAAGAGCATAAAAATTATCGGCGCGCGCCAAAATAACTTAAAAAATGTTAATATTGAGATTCCGCGCGACCAATTTGTCGTCGTGACGGGCTTAAGCGGCAGCGGTAAATCAAGCCTGGTGTTTGATACGATTTACGCCGAGGGGCAGCGCCGTTACGTTGAGAGCCTGAGTAGCTATGCACGGCAATTTTTAGGCATCATGGATAAGCCGGACGTCGATAGCATTGAAGGGCTGAGTCCGGCGATTAGTATTGACCAAAAATCGACATCGCGCAACCCGCGTTCAACGGTTGCAACGGTGACAGAGATTTATGATTATTTGCGATTGCTGTTTGCGCGCGTTGGCGTGCCGCACTGTCCGGTTTGTAATAAGCCGGTGCAGCGGCGCACGGCGCAGGCGATTATTGACGAAATCATGAAACTACCGGAAGGTGAACGGCTCATGATACTGGCGCCGATCGTCGCGCAGAAAAAAGGCGAGTTTCAGCACGTGCCAGAGCAATATATGCGCTCCGGTTTCGCGCGGGCACGGGTGGACGGCGTGGTGTATGCGCTTGATGAATTTCCAGAGCTGCAGAAAAGCTACAAGCATGATATCGAAATTGTTATTGACCGAATCGTTATGAAGCCGGATATGATTAGCCGCGTGTCGCAGGCGGTGGAGCAGTCGCTTGATTTGGCGTCGGGTGTCGTGCAGATTATGAATGCTGATAGCGGCGAGCTGCTGACGTACAGCCAGCGCTACGCGTGTGTTGATCACCCGAACGAAGAGATTCCCGAGCTTGAGCCGCGCCTGTTTAGTTTTAATGCACCGCAGGGCGCGTGCCCGACGTGCACGGGGCTTGGTACGCGGCTAGAGATTGATCCAGAATTAGTATTTAACGGTAATTTAACGATCGCCGAGGGCGCAATTCGCCCGTATAATCGTATTAATGTTGATAATTTTTATATGCGCAAAATCAAAGCGGTCGCCGATGCGCATGGATTTAGTCTGCAGGTGCCGGTCAAGCAATTGCCAGATGATGTTCGGCAGAAAATTTTATATGGGACGGGTTCTCAAAAATATCGTATTGACTTGGCGGGCGGGCGCTATTATGATGCGACATACGAAGGCGTGATTCCGAATCTGGAGCGTCGGCATCGCGAGACGGAAAGCGACTTTATGCGCAAAGATATTGAGCGCTTTATGCGCGAGCGGAAATGTACGACATGTCAAGGTGCGCGTCTCAAACCGGTTGTGCTGGCGGTGACAGTAAACGGGCTGTCGATTATGGATATGTGTAATCTTGATGTAGCAAATGCGCTTGATTTATTTAGTAAGCTAAAATTCAGCGAGTCGGAAATGCATATTGTGCGGTTGATTCTGAAAGAGATTGCGGCGCGGCTTGGTTTTATGAATAACGTCGGTCTAAACTACTTAGAGCTGAGTCGAGCGGCAAATACGCTTAGCGGCGGCGAAGCGCAGCGGATTCGTTTGGCAACGCAGATCGGCTCTGGCCTGCAAGGCGTCCTCTATGTACTTGATGAGCCGTCGATCGGGCTGCACCAGCGTGATAACGATCGGTTAATCGCGACATTGAAACATCTGCGTGATTTAGGCAATTCGGTGCTTGTTGTTGAGCATGATGAGGATACAATCGCGCAAGCAGACTATCTGGTAGATATTGGTCCGGGTGCGGGCGTGCACGGCGGCGAAGTTGTAGCAGCAGGTACGCCAGCTGAGGTCGCAAAAAATCCTGTAAGTATAACGGGGCGGTATTTAAGCGGCGTTGAGAAAATCGCTGTACCAAAAAAACGCCGCACTGTGCAAAAAGACCGTAAACTCGTTGTGCGCGGTGCGCGTGAAAATAATTTGAAACATATTGATGTTGAATTTCCGCTTGGCGTGATGACACTCGTGACAGGCGTGAGTGGCAGCGGCAAATCAACGCTCGTGAATGATATTGTCGCAAACGAGCTAACAGCACGGTTGCATCGGGCGCAAGCAGTGCCAGGCGCGCACGAGCGAATTGATGGCATCAATCAATTAGACAAGGCGATTGTAATTGACCAATCGGCGATTGGGCGTACGCCGCGCTCAAACCCGGCGACATACACCGGCGTGTTTACACAGATCCGCGAGTTGTTTGCGAATACGCCTGAAGCAAATATTCGCGGCTACAAAGCGGGACGGTTTAGCTTTAATGTGAAGGGCGGGCGCTGCGAGCATTGCCAGGGTGACGGCATGATAAAAATTGAAATGCACTTTTTGCCGGATGTATACGTTCAGTGTCCGGAATGCCATGGTAAGCGGTATAACCGCGAAGCGCTTGAAATTAAGTATAAAGGTAAAACGATTAGCGATATTTTGAATATGACAGTTGAGCAGGCGTGTGATTTTTTCGCGAATGTGCCGGCGATTGCGCGCAAACTGCAAACAATCAACGAGGTG
>CAJPSU010000032.1 GCA_905373345.1 Candidatus Saccharimonadota bacterium | reverse complement strand
GAAGTGTCTGATATGGAAACAACACTGGAAATATTAGCAAAAATCGGTATCAAACCGCGCGGTTATCAAGAAAACAAACGCCAAGAGTACGACCTGGAATTGCTTTTGCAGGCAGCGCGCTTAGCGCCGAGTTCGTATGGCATGGAGCAATGGAATATCATCGTGGCGCAGGATGCCAAGCTGCGCGCTCAACTGAAAAAAGCGAGCAGTATTGTGAATGGTCCGCGCTTTGATGCGAGCCATATATTGGTTTTCACTGCGAAAACTGCGAGCGGGTTTGATAAACATATGACGCACATGCTGCGCGACGTAAAAGGCGCGAATGTGGTAACGGCGGCAGCGATGAAGGCGGGCTGGAAACATTGGGCGAAAACTGATTTTAAGATATACGATACGCCGGATGGACTACACCAGTGGGCGGCACGCCAGGCATATATCGCACTCGGGTTTGTCATGCTAGCAGCGGCAGAGCGAGGAATTGATTCGTGTGCAATAGAAGGTTTTTCGATCGACAAAGTAGTTGCCGTACTAGAAAGTTTCAAATTGATCAACCGTGACAATGATTTACCGGTAGTAATGCTAGCGCTTGGTTACCGTGCCGACGAATCAACGCATCCGCGCATCCGCCGTGAAATGGACGAGATTGTAACGTGGTATTGATAGCTCTTAGAGAGTTGCCCATTTGCTGCGTTGCCGCCGTTTTTTTCGCTTTTCTACACCAACTAAATACCGTCCAAACGTCCAGCCGCGGCAAATTTTCGGTACAATCCACTCCCACGTTATCCACCAAAGTACCACAATAGCTTGCGGACTGGTTTGGTAAATCGCTGGGGCGTAGACGCGCAGTATCATGGCACTCATTGACGCTATGAGCATAATTGCTACTGCATCAATACACCCGGCGAGGAAGTGATTGGCGAGATTGTTCTTTACAGGCTCAGCGTTGAGCGGCTGGCTTTTTAGATATTTCTTGAGACGGAATGTCATGGTGTAGCCGAGTGCCGCGCCGAGCGTATTCATTACTAGATCGTCGACGTCAAACAGACGATAACTGCATGGGTAGATATGGAAAAATCCGGTCAGCTGTGCAACCTCGATCAAGAATGACAAACCTAAACCTGCCGCGATAGCGAAACGAATGTGTTTTCTAAAATACAACGCAACAAATGCGCCGAGTGGCATGAAGAAACAAATATTGGCGATGACTTGCAGTGTGGCAGTTATGTGTTTGCCGGGCTGCATAGCATCAACAACCCAGTGGAGTGGGATAAGCTGCGGCGATAAAGACTGTTTTGCGCAAAATGACGCAGAGTTGTCGGGCATCGGATAGAGAGTGAATAATCCGAGTCCGAGTAAATATAGTACAAACGCATACGAAGAAATAACGTATCCCCATGTTGCCCGCCGCTGTACTACTAGTCGTGCAACGATGAGCGGGACTGTCAGCAAGATGCACATAAACGGCCAGTATACTAGGCTCAATACAAGAGACTCTGAAAACGGTTGAAGAAAATGATGCATATGCATGCTATGTATGATAGCACAGCGCAGGATGCTTATTTTTGATGCGGTTTTCTCGGGCTATAATGAAAATATATGAGAATTACCGTTTACCTAAAACCCGGCAGCAAACGCGGTGATATGGTGGTTGAAAACACTGATGGTAGCTTAACGATTTTCACGAAAGAACCGGCGATTGACGGGCGAGCAAATACGGCGGCAATTAGACTCGTTGCTGCGCATGTCAGAGTTGCAAAAACGCGCGTAGTACTACTGCATGGACGGACGGCGCGGCGGAAGGTATTTGAGATTAATGATTAAGAACTAGAATCAACTACTTTTGAATGCGGATTTTTAGAAATTTGAAAGCATCTTTTTCAGCTGCTGGGTATAATTCCAAGGTTTCCAGGTTTATCATAGATGCAGGAATAATTAACCGCGTGTAGGAGTCTGGGCGAGACCCGTATCTAACAAAAGATACCTCTTGTACACTTGCGTAACATTTTAGGTCAAAATACTGCGGTTGATTCTTTCGTCTATCGCATTCTGGATTAAGCTTAAAGTCAATTCCTTTGGCGTCTTCCTCCGCTGATCCATGAATGTAGATGTCACCTGCTGATTTGAATGCTTTTGCAATTGCGACCTCGCCAACTATGCCGCGGACGCATCCAGGTATTTCACGTTTGCATTCACGAGGGAGCAGAGAGTAAAACGTACCCTCCATAAAATCTTTGACGTCTGAAGCGGACATCTGCGTATCTCTAGTCAACACGAAATTCGTCATGTCATGCATGAGGCGAGCCATTTCTGCTACTTCTTTTTTCTCTGTTCTGTTTGAGTTTTCCAAGCCTAGTTCTATCTGTCTATCTACACATCTTTGTTTATTGTTGTGCCATGCAGCGGGAGCTGCCTCAAGAATCGCAACTGCCAGGTTTCTTTCGGCTTCTACTTTCTCAAGTTCTGTTTTTGAATCTGGATGGATAATGGCTCTTTCTATGTTGCTGCTGTTAGAACCGCTCTTTATCAATTTTTTAAGGCGGCTGATATCTTTGCCAAAAAACGAATGTACAACAGATTGAACAATTGATGAGCACCTGCCGGGTGACAGTTGTTGCTCTTCAAAGAGTATGTGGCGATCTGGGCGGTCGATGGACTCAATATCTTTGCGCGATGCACGGGGGTTTAACTTTTTATGTACTCGTCTTTGATATGCAATTAGTATGTCGTTGAAGACGGGAACAGAAAGCTCCGAGGATTCTCTCTCAACTGGCTGCGGCCCAAACTCGCATGAATAACATCCTATTTTGGCTGCATCTTCTACTGATAGAAATTTAAGAATTGGACACAGCAGACGTTTACCGGTGTGTTTATTATCGCCTTCTTCGACGCTATCAATTTCCTCAAACACTTGACTAAGCTTTTCGTCATTTAGCTTAGAATCTTCCATATCCTCTGCACAACTCAGCACAGATTCTCCAAAGCAATTCTTCATAACTTATGTAAGTATAAAATAATAGTGCTTATAAGTCAATTGCATTGAATATAAATAAAGTACTACTATAAATTACGATACACCACCGGCGGTTAAGAAACAAACGTAAATAAAAGAGAGGAGTTTACAGGATATGAAAAAACTATAATTTACCAGTTCACTCTGAGGATCCTCCAAAGACAAAATGAGTCTCGTTAAAGTCTGAGAGCGTCTATCGTGCAATATGCGGTGATCGGCGCTCTCAGCTTTGCATGTCTGCTGTTAATTATCTTTCCCGCCCTTGTCGAGAACCTAGACGAAGACTGGTCCAGTCATGCAAAAATAACCTCATCATATAACGATGAGACTATTTCGCAATAGAGACGCTTGCTTGTTTGTTGCAAGCAAGGTTTTGCGTAGAGTAGGAATCGCAGACTTAGGCTATTGTTGCCGTCTTTTGTGCTAAGTCCGGAAACTTCGCCTCAACCAGGCGAAGGCGCTTATCAAGTGACTCGTAGTTTTGTTTCTGTTCTTTGGAGATTGTGTCGTCTACTTCTTCTCGTGAGCCTTCTTCTATAAAGATGTCATGACGGAGACCAGTGATATCTGCGCGGATGGTTAATTGTCCTGCTTCCAATGTTTCGAAGCGCTTTTCAAAACGTAGTTCCATATCTTTCACAGTATCCGTGAGGTTCTTGTGGTCTTTACGGATGGCGGAGAGTTGGGTGTTGATCTGCTCAAACTTAACGTCCATCGTCTCGGTTAGCGTTTGTATCTGCTTAGCTAAGTCTTCGTTCGTCATGGTTATATTTAATCACAGGTGGGAGAGCGGAGCAAGAATCGAGCTTGATTTATTTACGAAAGCACCATGCCTGTAAGTTAGGGCTAGTTCCTATCGTGCCGTAAACAGCTTTCTGCTCTCCAGAAAGTAAGAGAGGTATGCCACTCTCTCAAGGCTCTTACGTTCATTCCTTGATATCATGTTAACCTACGGGTAGTATGTCCTCATCAAGATTATTGCGAGACGAAAGGTTAAGCAGAGATGGATATCCCACGCATCCATGCACTTGCATCCGAGCACATCCCATTCATCGTGGAGGTCTGCGCGAACTGGCGTGAGCTGACTCGGGACTCGGTGGGGGTCGCAGTGCCGCCTTGGCTCTGCGTAGGCGATGAACGGTGGAGACTGAGCTGGTGGGCTTGTCCGAACGGCGACTCATTTCTGTATGCTATTGTAGCAAAGCGGTTGTGATTATGCCACCAGGCAGGCAACAGGTCGCGAGAACTGAGGCATGACAGGACAACGCATAGTGCGCAAAAGAAAACTCAGGAAAGGTTACACCTCTCCTGAGCTATGGATTTACCCTATACGCCTACACCGCCTCATCCATCTCATTCAGATACATCAGCAGCATGGCTGTCAGCCGCCGCACGCTCTCCGGGCTCAGGTCAAAGCCATGGAACCCGTCTCCGAGGTAGAGCCAGGTATCACGGTCTGCAGCGTAGCGGTACTGTTCAAGGTACAATGTTGCAGCAGCAGGGTTACGTAACACGGTACCGTCCTCGTTGGTGTGCCGCTCTAGGACGACACAGGGAACCTCACGGCAGAAAGCTTCGTGCAGATACTCTGACGGAGGATCCTCCGGATCGTGGATGGCGACACACCAGACAGACAAAGCGCGGAGGAGAGACGGAAGTCCAGGGAGAATGCTGGGGGAGAAATTTAACCTAGTACGATCAAGTCCCTTTTCTTGGTTTAAGATTAACGTACAGAATCAACAGAACCACAGAGAGAATAGAAAGGAAAACAATAATTATTCCACGTAAAATATGATGCATAAGTATAAATGTCTCCTGATTGATACATGTGAACACACAAGACAGTTTCTCTATCATTGGAGCACAAAGAAAAGTTAAAACCAATATTGGAATTATTGCAGTATATCGTCTAATTCGCTTCGTAAGTTGTCCGTGTATGTATGAAATCGACTTAATTGAAGATAAAGAGATGAGGAGATTTGGTAGCAAGGTGAGAGAAACTCCGAATAAGAAGCTATTGCTTACATTATTGTATGCGATACCGAGAAAAGCCCAAAGCATGCATGCCATCATAGCTACCAAAGATAACCACATTGTCGGCGCGATAATTGGGCTGCGAGTAGGAGAAAACCAGATGATCCATGAAATACCGGAAGCAGAGGCCTTTCATGGTCAGCAGCCCATCGGTCAGAATAGACCGTCATCGTACGATGCCTAGCTAAATACGTTCTACCAGGCAATAATGTATAATTCCCGTATCCACTTTTGATTCTAACATCATGTGGCATTATAACTTTTACGGATTCAGCCGGGATAGTATCTACTATTTTGCCTTGTCTGAGAGTAAGATAATCGACTAGTCTCGATTCTGCTAACTCATCGCGCCATACTCCAGTTTTTCGTTCTGAGAACTTCACAATAGAAAAATCGCGACATGCGTTAATTTTTACAGCCACAAAGTGATGAGTTCTGATCTGCTGAAGGTAACCTTCCATTTCTGGATTGTATTTGATTAGTCTATTCCATAGATTCCTATGCAAATATGGTGTATGCCACTTACAAAAGCTCCAATCATCATCAACCGATTGATCGGCAATAATATGAGCCACATGTTCACGCAAGCATGTAGGTATATCTCTAGAATCGATACCAAAAGCCCTGCACATATCATCAAACATCCACAAAGCATATCCTTCATTGAAAGCTTTCCCCATCAATGATGCCGAATTGCCATCATTCAGAACGCAATCAAATGTTAAATAAGGTCCTTTTTTGCGCCACCCTAAGGGGACATAAACATATATGTCTTCATCTTGATAATAGTTTTGGAATATTGTACGTTTAATATCAAGAGACTGCCGTTCCACCCATGTCCTTTCTCCTTCGCTGAAATCTAAAGTGAGGAGATGCCTTCTGAGCCAAAAACTTCGAAAGCTCTCAAGTCTTCGCATCGCAGGATATATACCAGCATAATTAGCCGAAGCTATAATCATCTCTTCGTGCAACATAATGATGTTATCTTCTCTATAAACTATTCAGACTGCCAAGGTGATTCATAATTAGGCGATGCGCACCATGAACCACCGTCAGAATCGTAAAGAAATCGATGTCGCTGCTCTTCAAAAGACTCTGTCGCTTCTTCTGCAGAATAAGATGGATTAGGATCAAAAATTGTTGATGCTGTCAACCTGTCGCCAGGACGCCAAAAAGCCTGCTTGCTATCTTTTCTGATGATTTTCTTTATTATCTTGACTGGAGTCACGCCTAACACGAACCTTCCGATAGCACGTCGCACAAAAGTTTGACGACCGCCAAACTCGCGATCTATTCGATGTGTCTCTGTCTCTGAAATGCTACCAGTCATCTAATACATTATTGTACCACAATTTCTGTCCACCGGTCTGCTCGACCCGTGGTGTGGGGTGAGGTGTCTGTGTGGGGTGGTTCCCGGTCACCGGGTACGCCCCTGGTGTCCACGTCGCGTGAACGTCATTTCCTCACATCTCCCCTGGAGAAATCGGCCTGTCCGGTCGTGTAGCTGGCGCCGGCCCCACCTCGTGCACGAGGGCCCGGCAGCACGCGCAGGGCGTGTGCCGTACCCGGATCCCGTGAGCCAGAGGCGAGCGGCAGCGTGTCCAGGCGACGGTACCGCCCGGACGCGCATGACCAGCAGAAAGGCTACATCGCGAGTGGCGGACCGCACAAGTTGTTTACGCCACAAGCCTTATTCTGTGTTGTAAATCATAACACGGTCCCGCGTCGGGGACGACCCTAACCGGCGTCGTCCCCACCGTCTCTCACTACGTCCACGGTGACGATACTGCGGTAGCAGGCGAGACGGGCGTGGCAGCCGGGAGGCAGGCGGGAGCGGTCCTCGAAGAAGACGGTGCGCATAGGCGCGTCCCTTCCTGTGATGGACACGGTCAGGAGGGGGACGTCGTCGTCTGCGGTACCACCGTCGTCGGGCGGGACGGCAGGCAGGTCCAGGAGCAGGCGGTAACGACGCATCGTCCGGTCCGGATGCCTCACGGTGGCGCTGCCGTAGCGGTCCAGATCTACCTCGACCTGACGCGGCTCCTCACCACCCGGGTAGTGCCAGATCTGGACTAACGGGGACCGCACCGGCAGGGCGGTGCTCACCACCTGGTCGACCACCACCGTCAGACCCGCCTCTGCGTCACCGCCCAGGGTGACGGACAGCGTCTCGCCACCCAATCTTCCGCTGACCCGGGCGAAGTAGACCAGGTCCCGCGCGATCACCGGCATCCCCGCGTCGCTCCACCGCCTGGCCGTGCGCTGGTCCCGCCAGTCGTCTCCCGGCGAGAGAGCCTCGGCGGTCAGCTGGAGACGGTCCAGCACCGAGTCGGCGGGCGAGGAGACGGACAGGGCGGCCGCTGCCTCGTTGCGTCCGGCGTGCCGGTAGCGCTCCAGCTCCCGCTGGAACATCAGGTAGGCGTCCAGCAGGTCGCCCCCGCCGCACACCAGTCGCAGAGCCTCGAACCGGCCGAACTTCTGCACTGTCAGGAC
>CAJPSU010000031.1 GCA_905373345.1 Candidatus Saccharimonadota bacterium | reverse complement strand
GTATAAAAATCGCCAGTTGTATCAAGCGTTTTGCCGTCGCGTCGCTGCATGATGCCGGTTGCGATACCGCAATCCAGGTGTGCAGAAAGCTCATCGACGAGGGCGCGGCACCATTTTTTGTCGGCAATCGCGTCAGGATTAAGTACGCCAATATACTCAAAACCTTGTTTGCGTGCATGAACTAGTCCGGTATTAATACCGCCAGCAAAACCAAGGTTTTGGCTATTTTTAATTAAAATTGGCGCATCTTTCTTCTGAGATTTGACGTGGTCTTCAAACCGCTCAACCGAATCATCACTTGAGTTATTATCAACAATAATTATCTCTGGTCGTAGAGTCTGCTGTTGCAGCGACTCAACACAATTCAGCGCGTCATCGGCGCCGTTCCAATTTAGGACTATGATAGCAAGCCTGTTCATATTATCAATTATACTCTATAATATAGTACATGAAAAAAGGAGTTGGTCTGTTAGATCGGAAGAATCGAA
Organism: Candidatus Saccharimonadota bacterium; assembly: GCA_905373345.1. GTDB lineage: Bacteria > Patescibacteriota > Saccharimonadia > Saccharimonadales > Saccharimonadaceae > Saccharimonas. The sequence goes on along the minus strand of CAJPSU010000031.1, from coordinate 7,169 downwards.
TTCTTTTGCGGGAACTAGTAGTAACTGATTTTAAACTAAGGTATCAGGGTTCTGTACTTGGCTATATTTGGAGTGTTTTGAAACCTCTATTTTTGTTCGCGATTTTGTATGTAGTTTTTGTCTATGTTCTACAAATGGATCGCGGCGTGCCGCATTTTGCTGTGACCTTACTGCTTGGTGTAGTATTGTGGTCGTTTTTTACAGAGGCTACCAGTAACGGTTTGGGGTCAATCGTCAATCGTGGCGACCTCATACGTAAATTGAACTTTCCAAAATATATCATCGTTATTTCTGGTACAATTTCGTCGTTGATTAACCTAGGAATTAATCTTCTGGTGGTTATATTGTTTGCGTTGATTAACGGTGTGGACTTCACCTGGCATATTTTATGGATGATTCCGCTAGTTTTGGAACTATATGTTTTTGCTCTAGGTATCGCTATGTTACTGTCGGCGCTAAATGTTAAGTTTCGCGACACTGGCTATATCTGGGAAATTTTTCTGCAAGCGGCATTTTATGCTACACCAATTATTTATCCGTTAACTATGGTGATGGAGCGTAGTCAAAAAGCTGCTGAAATTTTGTTTATCAATCCAGTAGCGCAAATTATTCAGGATGCGCGCTATGCGATGATTAGTCAAGACGCCTCAATCGTGAGAATGACTGATTTGATACACGATTGGCGATTGGCGATTCCAGGATTTATTATTCTACTGATGGTTGCAGTTGGTGTGTGGTATTTCTCAAAGAAATCAAAGTTTTTTGCGGAGGATATTTAGATGAAAAAGAGTAGTGACGATGTGGCTATTCAAGTTAATAATCTGACAAAAACCTTTAAAATTCCCCTAGAGCCAACCAACCGCCTAAAGAGTCGGGTTACTGGTATATTCAAGAGAAACAAAGGCTATCGCAAGTTTACACCGCTTAAGGATATATCTTTAGAAATTAAAAAAGGCGAATTTTTTGGTATTGTTGGGCGCAATGGTTCGGGAAAGAGCACCCTGCTTAAAAGCATTGCTGGTATTTATACTCCCAATAGCGGATCGGTAAAGGTTAATGGTTCGTTGGTGCCGTTTATTGAATTAGGTGTGGGTTTTAATCCAGAGTTATCGGGTCGTGAAAACGTCTATTTGAACGGTGCTCTACTGGGTTTTAGTCGATCAGAGATCGATTCTATTTATGATGAAATAGTTGATTTTGCTGAGCTGCATGAATTTATGGAAGAAAAGCTAAAGAACTATTCTAGCGGTATGCAGGTGCGGTTGGCTTTTTCGGTGGCAATTCAAACCAATGCTGATATTTTGGTTTTAGATGAGGTTTTAGCTGTTGGTGACGCTGCATTTCAGCAGAAATGTTTCGATTATTTTGAGGATCTTAAACATAATAAACAAACAGTTGTTTTTGTGACTCACGATATGGGTGCGGTGCGTAGATTCTGTTCTAGAGCTATCTATATAGAAGATGGTAAGATAAAACACCAGGGTTCGCCTATTGATATAGCTGATATATACACAGAGGTTAACATAGATAAATCAAATCAAAGCCAAAAAGATACGGAGACAGATACGGAGACAGATACCAACCAGGTTTCAATTGAGATTGTTGAGCCAAAAAAGAGGAGTTTTTCCCAAGATGAAAAGCTAAAGTTAGGTGTAGTGGTTAACGGCATTGAAGAACAGGTATTTGCTAATTTTTCATTGTCGGCTAATGGAATTATATTCTCAGATAGGAATTCGAGAGATATGCCTAATGATTTTATTCAGAATGGTAAAAAGATTGAATTTGTACAACCTATAGCTGACCTAAATCCTGGTAAGTACGATGTCTATATATCTATTCACAGGAGCAAGGATGATAGTACACTTAAGCACCTACCACGAGCATATTCTTTCGTAGTTAAAGGTAAAGATGTACTTAGGGATGGTCCGATGCGCTCTATGGGTGAGTGGAGGTAAAGTTTTTATTAATCACACATCCATAGGTTTGGCGTTAATAGTTTTCAGATTTATTAATATTAATACGATCCAGTATACTTTTTAGACAATCATCTAGGCTTTCGTCCCAGCTGGTTAATATATTTGTATTATTAAGGTTAGCGAGACGATCTTCTTCAGTTCTTCTTACGGCAATGTTTATAGCTCCTGCCATAGACTCTACGTCTAATTCAGACATTATAATATTTTTTGAATATTTATCAAGACTTTCTTTGTTGGCGTATTTGGTTGTAACCACCATAGAACCGATAGATGCAAATTCTAGCGTTGGGTAATTTGGATGAGGAGCCATCATAGGTGATATAGCTAAATCTACGGTTTTACTAAACTCAATATAATCCTCCATAGACATTTTACCTTTGTTCTTGATAACTGCGCCAGAAGATAGAACTATATCGGGTAAGTTATTCTGACCAGCCATACAACAGTCCCAGTTATTAGGATTTATAAAACCGGCCTTAAAGGCATAGTCAATAGCCTGAAGCGCAGTGAAAAACATATTCCTGTGAACATTTGGTCTACCGTAAAGGAATAAAGTTTTTTTATCATTAGCCTTTTTCGATAAGAGTGTACCAGACTCTTTGCGAGATACTGCCGGCTCAAAGAATAGGGACTTTTTGAAGGCAGGGTAGTTTCTATCTGACATAAAATCAGCCATAAACTTGGTATTACATAGGGGAATAAACTTATTATTTTTATATGTTTCCTCGGCTAGGATATATTGGTCACTGTTGTTATAGAATATCGGTTCGAAATCTTGTACTAGGTATATAAACTTACGTTTTAGAGGCATACGTGATAAATTATAAGCGTCCCACCAGGCTGAAGCTATAAAAATATCATCTGGATGAGTACTAATATAACCATAAACGTTATAACTGCGCTCGGCAATACTTATTACTTGAATAGCGTCATTAGAGATAGTGATGCCTTCGCCAGTAAAGAATTTTGCAAGATCGCTCGGATAGCCAGTTTTGAGAGTCTGTACAATACGAAGTTTACATTTTTTTAATAAAGCTAATTTAGCAGCAACAACCAATGCAGTCGCGGTTCCACCAAAAAAGGAACCACCATCCAGAGATGGAATTAAAAGAGTGACAGTCCCTTTTGATCCAACAGCGGGCATGGCTGCATGAATCGGTAGAACATATGGTATAGAGTTGTAATAAATTTTCTCAAGCGGAACCTTTTCGTTAATCTGTATACTATAATCGACACCGTCTAATAAGTTGGTAGCCTTGTGTTCTACTTTATTAGTAAAGTTTAAGCTTTTACGCAATAATTTTCCACTAATATGGGCAGATTTACGTGCAGCGCGTATAGAGAAACGAAGGACACTCATATTTAAACTCCATGTATTTTAATTTTTTTAGTAATTTCTGGTAAAAACGGATCGCCAAGTTCAGGATCGTAGCCCTTTATGTAGCTTATATAACTATTATAAAAGTCTTCTGATGGTATCGGTATAAACTTACGAGAGATACTTTCTTTGTGGAGCATGTATCCTCCACCAACAAACCAAGTTTGTAGACCGGATTCATTCATTCTAATACATAGGTCTACGTCACCACCGCAAATGATAAATTTCTCATCAAATCCTCCGATTTTTTCGAAAGAAGATTTACGCACAAGCTGTGCCGCACCTGTTACGGCAGTCATTGGCATATCTTTGGTTATGTCATAGGGGAACTTTTCGGAGCCGACTTGTTTGAGTACGGTCTGATATCGTTCGCGAACATACATATGGTCTGCCATACCTTCTGGCATAAGAAAAATACCAGCATGTTGAATATCTCTTTCGTTACCATATAATAGTGTGCAGCCAACAATACCAACTTCCTTTTTAGATGCTTTTTTATACATAGACTCTATTAGTCCTATAGAACCTTCGGTTAGTTCAATGTCATTATTTAGCATTAGAATAAACTCTCCACTAGTCTGTGATATACCCCAGTTGTATTCTTTCTGGTAGTTAAAGGGATAATCCCAGGTTAAAACGCGTATATTCGGCTGACTCTTGCTATATTCTTCAACTATACGTAGTTCGTCCGGTGAAGAGTTGTTACTTATAAGTAAAATCTCTCTTACATTTGGGCCATATTTTTGTAGAGAGGAGACGCAATCAATTGTCATTTTGGCGTGATTATGGAAAGCAATCACAACTGACAAATCTAAAACACTACTCATACTATATAGTATAAACTAAAAACAAAATAATAGCTACTCAGTAATTGCGACACCCGTTGGTGATGCTGTGATAAATTCACTCGAAACATCCAGTGTATTTGATGTATTTCCACCCATTCTTATAAAAGCGGCATAAGAGAATATTGGTTGTTTTTTACCACCTTCACCATGGTAGATTACACCCGTTACAGGATCTCTAATAAAACGAACGGAAGAGGTTACTGGAATTTTAGCTAGGTGTAACTTATGAAATGTACAGGCTGGTATTTTTTGGTGCACGCCCCACACTGAAGTTAATTCAGAAGCATTAAGTATAGCGTGTCTGCCAGAGTAGATTATATGAATATTTCCATCTTGGTCGTATGTTGTATTGGTCAGTGTAGAAATTGGCTGTTGGGAAGGCGCAAGTCTCTGTACACTATTAGTAATAAGGTGATACGAGCCGAGTTGGTCAAGTGATGATAATTGACATGGTGATCCATCAATTGAAGGTGTTAGTATGAGGGATTGATTGGCGGGGCTAGCGAGCTGATAAACAGAACCTTGCCCGTTTGCCATAACAGATGATCCACTAGCAAGGTTAGCGATAGCTAATTCATTGATTGGTATCGGTCTGGTATTTCCTAGGGCAAAATAGTCATATAAGCTATAAAAGCCTCTAAAATGCTTGTCTTCAACCTTTAGTATGGAGCCAGCTGTCGTGCGATAGGTAGAATTTTCATCTGCTGTATAATCATCGCTACGCAGTGCTAAAATTGTTTTTAGGTCATCCACAATAGCTGCTTGTGGCCAGTGATGTTTAACCTTTGTAAGGTTAATTTTCTTGCCATTTACAAAACTATAGAGAGAGCCGTCACTCAAAGCAATGTTGGACTGAATAAAGCCTTGTTCTACTGGCAACTGGCTATTATATTCAGAGAACGAATCTACCAATGTCGGTAGTTTTGATGAGAAAGCAAGGAAGGCATCATAGCTAAGGGCATAAAATTTTGCATTGGTATATAAATAAATAGCGGGAGTTGCTCTAAATGATACCAGACTGTTGTTATGCGGTATAGATTTGGCGTATGGTTGGGTTAGGTTAGCTGGGTTGGTTATTGGTGTATAGTTTATGTTGGCATAGCCCTTTTCTACCCTTGCTTCATGTGATAATAGGGTATGTTTTTTCCCATCCTTCATTATATGCAGGTGTGAACCATTTAGCATTAGTGGTGATATTGCACCATACTGATACATACGGTCAAATACAGAGGGTTCTAGTGGTTTAGTGTATGAAGAATCGGTACACCTAGGAAAACCCCAGTCAACGCATTGTTGGTAAGATGAAAACCCAAAACGGTAACCATTGTCTGCTAGATATATTGGTCCAGGCTCAGATTTATTAGAGAAAACTGTGTTTAATATGCCACCATTTTGTAGGGAATTCATGTAAGAATTTGAAACTGGAGTAACTCCGAATCTTCCAAATCCATAAGCATTAATAATATCCCAAGATGGTATAGCATATCTAGTACTACCACTCTGTAAATAAACGGCTGGGCTTTGTGGTGATTGGATTAATATAGAACTTGTTGAACTACCAAACCAGGTATTAAAATATAACCAGAAATTACGGTTTCCGTATGAACTGCAACCATCACCAGTACCAAACCCAGCTGCCAAGGCGGCGTTATTTGGTCGATACGGCGTATAACTATATAATGCAACAGTTGCTCGGTTGACAATATTTACATTACTAATGCCGCAGGCTTGGTTTGGGTGCCATAAAATCGAATTAACACCTATGCGATAAGGAGTAAACCAAGTTGGAGAATTGTTCATGATTGCTCTAAACATAGTAGCAGCCCAACGAACCTGATTTGTAAATCCAAAATACTGTGAATTACAGACACCTGGTGTAGAATCGGGACATCCATATCCCATAGCGGTACGATATCGCCACGAACCTGGGTTGCTAATAGTTACCAAACCAACCTCTTTCTGTAGGGTCGCTAGGATAACCTGAGGATTTATCAAATATTGTTGGGATACCTCATATATTATTGTACCTACGCTTTTGCCATTTTCACGATAATTTTTTAGACATGGAGCTTCGCCGTCAGTACAATATTTACCCTTAACTTCTATAAAATACTGAATTTGATCAGCGGTCATGGTGTTGCTGTTAGTAAAAATAGAATCGCTAATAATATTCCCTGGATCGAAGGAGCTTGCATTAACAGGATTGACCATAGCTATAGATAAACTAATAGCTGCAGCAAGACCTGTAAATAAAATAGTTGTTTTATGCATCATACAGTAATCTCCTGACTAGTACTACCGGATCTATTTTCAGAGTTTATGATTATAGTAAGTTTCCATGTGCCGCCGGGAACGTTATCAATGGAAAAGCCGCGACAGGTGGTATAGCTTGGTCCGTTAAAGATTTCCACTGTTTGGGTTATGTCACTCGAACCAGGCTTAGAGAGCTTTAGTGTACAGGTGCCACTAGATAGAAGCTCATTGATTATAACGCCAACTTGTAGTGGGGATCTGTCTACTCGAGTTATGGAAACAGGGATAGGTGAGGTAGCGGGTGCATTTTGTTGAGGTGTGAGGTTTTTTTGATTATTGTCGTCATTGTCGGATGTTGGATTTTGCTCATCCTTAGTTGGATGCGAATAGTCAGTCTCTCCCACTTGCCTATCTGGTAAAGTCAACACGGGCTTATCATCCTTATTTTGCTGGTAAAAATACCAATACGCTCCATAAGAAATAGCAGACAAGCAAACAACTGCAACTATTATAACAATATGGCGCCGCCGTTTATTATTTGAATACCGATTAAGATTATTTATTTTCATTAGATTCCTATATTACTATAAATATATCTTATTTAAATATATATCTATTATTTTACCGCAAGCGTTAAGAATAGACAATATAGGACTCTATGGTTCACTAAACCAACAAAGAACAACCCGCTAAAATAGATAGTGTAAAAGCTAA
>CAJPSU010000030.1 GCA_905373345.1 Candidatus Saccharimonadota bacterium | reverse complement strand
AGATAGCTATCTACGAGCTACTGCCGGGCTGTTCGGGGTTGGTGCGGTGAACCGACTCTATTGTGCTATACTTAAAACGTTAAACAAGGACTACAACCATGAAAGAGTCCTCCATTAAGTCTAACAATATCAACAAAAAACAACTGACATAAACGGCACTGTAACTTTATCTATTCCCGAGTATTTGTGCTATTGTTTTTGATGGTGTAGATATATATTTTTTTGCCATCAAATATTCTACCTCGGTTGGATTCTAGGCAACTCGATTTAAGCGGTCTCTCTGATGCGATATAGCGTATATTTAGGTCGTGTAGCATTTCATCGCAAGGGGATATATGAACGAAGAATGAGTCGTCCTGGATAAGACTGAGTGAACGCTTTTGGGGTGATGAGTCAAAAAGAAAACGAACATGGGCGTAGCGGTTAAATACGTTAGTACTATTGGGAAAGTATCTTCTCCAGATATCTGTTTGAGGGTAAGTGTTAACACCACCATATACTTCAGCGCCACTTGCCACCATGATAGCAGATAGCACAGATGAATCATTTGCAACCCAGTAAAAATTATCCTTTTTTTCAGCGTCCATGATATATCGAGAAAATTCATTATCAGTTATACCGACTCCTCGGTAGAGAGGGTTTACCATATAGGTAGATAAAATATTTAACAAAAGGACTCCCACAAGACCAACTATACGAAGTTGTTTGTATGATGATAGTAATAAGGTTGAGGAAACACTAAAGGTCAATATTACAGCTACGGACTCTAGCGGTCCTATATTTGGTATATTATAATGGCGAATCGTTGCGTATATAAGTATTGAAAAGATTATAGTAATTATGGCAAGGAATATTAGCTGCTGGATACTTATCAGTGGTTTCCACCATTTTTTAGGAAGCTTCTTTGACCGCCTTGAAACGGCGACCAAAAGTAATAAAAAGTTAATTAGCCCGAGGCCAATAAATAAACGCTCATGTGGTATTTTTGACATACCAAGTAAACTAAACAGCTGGTCGCCAATGGGTATAAACATGCGTATGGCTATAAAGATAAAGATACCAGAACTTATATAAATGATAGATTTTTCAAGTTTTGAAAAGGTGGATTTATATCTTATAGATAAATAAATTAGGAAAGGCACCAACACTAGACCAATAAGTAGGAAGTTAGAGACTTCACTTTGATTATTGCCAAGTATCATTAAATTATTGTCATCCAGTAATAGATAGCTTAGCGGCCAACTAATAAGTCGAAAAACATCAAAACCCCCAGAACTAATATTGCGATTCCCTGGGTAGATAGTGTTTAGTGAGGCTTTGACAGCATCGCTATGTTGCCATAAAAATAGTCCCATAATAGTCCCAGCTAGTATGATTGATCCGAATATCAAGAATAGATTACGACGTTGCCAAAGAAGATGCAAGGTGCCTCTGCCTCGTAGTATAGCTAACAGGGTTACGAGAGAAACAAGGCCAATTGTTAATTGAAATGCTGGATACATCACTAGCGCAAAACATACCGCTAAGTAGGCTAGTGCTATAGACCAGTATGTTGCGGTTCTACGACACCCACTTTCGATTAACTTGACAGCTGAAACTATTCCCAAAAGACCATAAATTATTGGTAAAATCGTTGCAGATTGATACCACCATTGAATAAAAGGACTGAAGAGCATTATAGATCCGAGCAGACTAGCAATGAGGTATTTGCGTGGATATAAAAATAATACAAATATATAGACTGATAAGGCTAAACCGGCAGACAACAACCACCATTTAAAGGCAAATGCAAACCCTATGGGCAACAGAAAAAAAATAAGGTTATGTGGTCTAAATAACATACTCCAATCTGCGTATGGAGCGTCAGCTACAATACTCATATCTTGTCCAATACCAATATTCTTGCTTTGGGTTGGCATGCCGTTATTATACTGAGATACTGCAAATGGAGTTGTGACAACCCATTCATCTGAACGAATTGGTCGTGGTTTTCCAGCGATGAGATTTACTGGTTTCTTGCCAAGTAGATAGTCATATATTCCTGCGGATGTACCAGATATTTGAAGAGTAGATAGACTAATTAGGGCAGATAAGACTATTATTGGAAAAATCCAACCTTGATTTTTATATAAGAAACTGGAAAATGAAGACAGAGTTTCTTTAAAGTTAATTCTCATAATGTAACCAATTATATTATATATATCAACAAATAACCACATCCTGATAGACTGTACTACTGTCCAAGTATTACTATAAGATTTAGTTGGTGCGTGGTACAATAGTTTCAATAAGTCAAGGAGGTAACTTAAATGATAAATATCGCAGCACCAGTTATCGACAGCGAAGAGCGTCGAGCAGTAGATGAAGTTATAGAATCGGGCATGTTGGCTCAGGGACCAAAGGTTGCTGAGTTAGAAAAGAACTGGGCGGAGTATTGCGGGGTAAAACATGCGTTAGCAGTAAACAGTGGTACAGCAGCTATTCACTGTGCTTTGTATGCTGCTGGCGTGAAAGAGGGCGATGAGGTCATCACCACGCCGTATAGTTTTATCGCTACCATTAATCCAATATTGATGTTGGGTGCTCGTCCAGTACTTGTAGATATTGATGAAGAAACTTTCAATATTGACGTTTCCAAGATAGAAGCTGCTATTACTGAAAAGACAAAGGCTATTGTGCCAGTTGATCTGTATGGACAACCGTGTGACTGGGCTGAATTACAGGAAATTGCCAAAAAGCACGACCTGAAGATTATTGAGGATGCATGTCAGGCTATTGGCGCAGAGTACAAAGGCATAAAAGCTGGCGCATTGGGTGATTTTGGTTGTTTCTCTCTGTATGCTACCAAGAACATTATGTGCGGCGAGGGTGGTGTTGTAACGACAAATAGTGATGAAGCTGCAGCGGCGATTCGTTCATTTAGGCAACATGGTATGGTTGCGCCATACGAGTATGCAGATTTGGGATATAACTATCGCATGTCAGATCTGCATGGTGCTATTGCTGTTGAGCAGCTTAGAAAGGTTGATAGGTTTACAGCACAGCGTCAACGTAATGCTAGTCTGTTAAATGAGGCACTAGCCGGAGTTAAGGGTATTGAGTTGCCTAGAGTGGCTGATAATCGTAGTCACGTTTATCATCAATATACCATTCTACTTGATGAGGGGATTTCACGAGATGAGTTTGTTGCTAAATTACGCGAAAAAGGGGTCGGAGCTGGTGTCTATTATCCTAAACCTCTTCACGCATATCCGCATATTGCAAAGCTTGGCTATGAGGCTGGTGACTTCCCGGTAGCTGAAGACTTAGCGGCACGAGTTGTATCTCTGCCAGTTCATCCAAAGGTTACGGATGAAGATATTGAAATAATTGCTGCGGCGGTCAAGGAGTCTGTCAATGGCTAGTAAGCAGGAAGGAAAACTAAGAGTTGCCGTTATTGGTACTGGCAATATGGGCAGGAATCATGTTCGCAACTACTTCATGCTCCCAGAATCAGAATTAGTAGCAATTGCCGACGTAAACCCCGAAGCAAAATCTCTGGCTGATGACTATAGAGCGAAGTTTTTTGCCGACTACAAGGAGATGCTTGAAAAGGCGCGACCTGATGCAGTTTCTGTAGTTGTGCCAACGCCATTTCATCTTGAGGTGGCTACAGAGGTTATGTCACGAGGTATTCACTGTATGCTAGAGAAGCCAATAGCTTCGTCGGTAGAAGAAGCTGACAAGTTGATTGCTTGTGCTAAGAAGAATAACGTTACCTTTACGGTTGGTCATATTGAGCGGTTTAATCCGGTTGTCAAGAAATTGAAGCAAATGGTTGATGATAGTGCCATTGGTGATATTACTTCTGTGGTGTGTAAACGCGTTGGTGGATTCCCAGCGGTAGAGCCAAAAACCGACGTCATCATTGATTTGGCGGTGCATGATGTTGATATTGTAAATTATCTTTTGGGTCAAAAACCAAAATCTATTTCTAGTCACGGTTCACGCACTCGCCATAGTAAAAAGATTGACTCAGCAGAGATATTGATGGACTATGGTCGAGCTTCTGGGTTTATTCAGGCAAACTGGCTTACACCAGTCAAGATCCGCACAATTGCACTAACGGGATCGCTCGGCTATTTGGAAGCTAACTATATAACCCAAGAATTAACATACTACAAACATAACATGAAGGAAATTCAAAAAGATGGATTTACCGAGTTTGTATTGCAAGTCGGTGACCCAGAAAAACGTGTTATAAAAGTAGATTTTGAAGAGCCGTTGGCAGCAGAGTTAAAGGCATTTATAGCTAAATCCATGGGCCGTACAGCGGCAATTGTTAATCCAGTTGATGCACGCGAAGCATTGAAAATATCATTAGAGGCTGTTGCGCCTTTCGAGGAAAAATAGGAGGAATCATGAAGAGAATTTTAGTCACAGGGGCCGGCGGCTCGCCATCAGCAAATTTTATTCGCTCATTAAGGGCGGCTGACGAAGAATATTATATTGTGGGTACAGATGCTGACAAATATTATTTGCAGCGTGCTGAAGTTGATGCTAAATACCTAGCTCCATTTGCCAACGACCCTAAATATATCGATTTCTTAAACTATATTATTGAAAAGGAAAATATCGAATTTGTCCATGCACAGAACGATGTCGAGGTTGGTTTTTTGAGCGAAAATCGAGAAAAGATTAATGCCAAGACATTCTTCCCTGCCAAGGAAACGGTGAAGATTTTGCAAGATAAATTTGAGTCATTTAAGCTTTGGGAAAAGGCTGGTATTAAGGTTCCAAAGACTAAGCTGATAGAAGGTCGAGATACCGACTTGGCTGCGCTCCTCGAGGAGATGGGCGGCTCAATGTGGATTAGAGCAATTTCGGGTGCTGGTGGTCGTGGATCACTTCCGGTTCATGACGTTAAGAGTGCTAAAAACTGGCTCGATTTTCAAGAAAAAAATGGCTCATGGGATGGTAACTTTACTGTGTCTGAGTTACTTGAGCCAGGAACGGTTACGTGGATGTCTCTCTGGAAAGATGGCGAATTGGTCGTTGCTCAGGGACGTAAGCGACTGTATTGGGAACTTGCAAAAATTTCTCCATCCGGCGTTACTGGTGCGACAGGCACAGGATTGACTTATTCTGATGCTGAACTTGACGATATTGCGCGCCGAGCAGTATTGGCAGTTGATGATAAACCAGACGGACTGTTTGGTGTTGATATGGCTTACGACAAAAACGGTGTACCAAACCCAACAGAGATTAATATTGGACGCTTCTTTACAACACACGAGTTCTTTACTCAGGCTGGTTTGAATATGCCCGAACTATTTGTCAAGCTCGGTTATGGTGAGACTGTGCCAAAAATTGATAACAATACCAACCCCCTGCCGGACGGATTGGTATGGATTCGGGGTATGGATTTTCGACCAGTTCTATCTAATATGAAGATCGTTGAAGAGAGTGTTGCTGAACGTGATCGTATTCTTCAGGAGCTGTAGTGAAACTTCTTGTTACAGGAGCCTCAGGGTTTGTTGGTAGACGTTTCTTAGAAATGGCACCGACTGATTGGGAAATTGTCTGTTTGGGTCGATCTCAACCAGCCAATCTCACTGAGTGCTGGATTCAGTGTGATTTATCAGATCAAGAAAGCGTAGAATCGGCAGCCAAAAAGGTGAGCGATGAGACATTTGATGCCGTTGTTCATTTGGCAGCTTTTGTACCAAAAACAGCTGCCGATGACACACTTGAGAATGCAAGACTAGGCAATATAGATGCAACAATTAATCTATTAACTTATTTTGGTGAGAAATCTGAGAAGATTATTATCGGTAGTACAGCAGAGGTATATGATCAATCAAAAATCCACGGCCCAATCACAGAGGATAATGTTGTCGCCGGCGGCTCGTATTACGGTTCTACTAAAATGGCTAGCGAACTCATCGCTCAGTCATACGTAAAAAAAATGAATAAAGAACTAACTGTTTTGCGGTTCTCGGTGATGTATGGTGGATATGACCCTATCGCTCGAGCTATACCGAACTTTATTCGAGCGGCCAAAGCTAGTGAAGATTTGACGATCCGTGGTGCGAAAGTGTTGCGTGATTATATACACATTGACGACGTAGCCCGTAGTATCATCTGTGCGGTCAACGCAGACGGTGCTGGAGTTGTTAATATTGGTACGGGCCGGGGTGTTTCTATTCGGGAGACAGCTCAGGCGATTGTTGATAGTACGCAGTCAACAAGTCGTATCGCTGTTTTATCTGAAGACGGTGGTTCTGATATAGTCATTGATATATCTCGAGCGGAGAAGTTACTCAATTATCATCCCGAAGTGTTTTTCCCAGATAAACTTAAAGAAATGGAGAAATTGTATAAATAATAAAAATATCTTTGTTGACTTTGACGGTACGTTGGTTGATATTGCCCCGCGACATTATCGGGTGTATGAAAAGTGTGTTAAGGCGTTGGGTGGGACTCCACTTGACAAAGAGGAATATTGGGAAATGAAGCGCGCTAACCTGCCTTGGGACAAGCTACTACCGCTGAGTGGCCTGAGCATTGATGAAAAAGATACATATCTCAAGCTGTTTATTGATCGGATCGAGTCGCAAGAAGAATTGGGTGCGGATGAACTCTTTAAGGATAGTTTACGCACACTAGAACAGTTAAGGGCAAATAATAACAAGTTATATCTATTAAGTTTGAGGCGAAATGCGGATGCTCTTGATTGGCAGATTGAACATTTGGGAATTTGGCATTTGTTTGAAAGGATTTTGTCGGGTCATAGTGACACAAAAGAGGGAACGCTGCTGAAAAAGGCGGATATCGTCAGACAAACAGTGGACAATCCAAGTGAAGTCGTTATCATTGGCGACACCGAAGCAGACATCGCGGCGGCTCAGCAGCTTGGTGCTACCAGCATTGCCCTTATGAGCGGTATTCGTAACGAGGAATTCTTATCAGCCATGCATCCAAACCATCTCGTTGATGGTATTGGCGATGTAGACGATATCAAGCTGTAGTTTATTTCTTAAAATTGTTGTTCTCATTAGAGACATCAATGGTGAGCGCTGTTAAAACTAGCTGTACGCTTAAGATGAATGGTAGTACAGCTAGCATAACGCTGCCGGCGGTCGGTGATTGATGAGCGAATAATTTAACACACAATAAGAAGCCTGCAATCAGTAATGAGATGATAAAGAAAAACACACCAGTAAACAAGAACAGTGCTACTGGGTGAAAACCATATAGAACATACTTGTAGTAAATTCGTCGCCAAAAACCTTTCCATACGGCCTTGAGGTTGCGCCAAGCAGTCGGGATTAGTTTAATAGTTGATTTCTCATTACCGTAATGAGCTGGTACGGCGTGGTCAATAACTTTAGCATTGACTATGGATAAGGCGGTCAGCATGCTGGTTTCATAGTCGTAGCGCTTTTCAACTATGGAGAAATCGACCTTTTCAATTATGTCGCGGCGTAGCCAACCGCAGCCATTAGTGATGTCTGTGATGGAATAATATCCAGTCGAGAATTTTGTTAGCAATGATATGAAAATATTGCCGAATTGCCGGTATTTTGGCATAGTCTTAAAGGCTTCTCGGTGGAAGAAGCGGCTAGCTTTCACGTAATCTGCTGATTGATCGATAAAATCGTCTAGCATTGCCTCGAGGTATGACGAGTCAAACTGGTCGTCGCCCGCCAC
>CAJPSU010000029.1 GCA_905373345.1 Candidatus Saccharimonadota bacterium | reverse complement strand
GCAGTGTTAGCTCGTCGTCAAGCTTCGGCGGTTCATCGGGCGGTGGATTTGCTGGCGGCGGCGGTGGAGGAGGCGGCGTCGGCGGCTGGTAATTTTGCTTAGCTGAGTGTAATTAAGATCGAGCTAAAAAAGCAACAAAGCTAGTAGGTTGAAATAGCAAGGAAATGCTGCTTGACTTTTTATAATACTTTGTATAACATAGAACTAATGAAGATAATCTTCGAATGATAACGAAAGGAGTATGCATGGATCAAAATGCAGATTCTAGCGGCGCAGTCAACCAGCCGCCGCAGCCAACTAAAAGCGCAGAAAGCTACGCCGATCAGCTTGCGACGCAATTGCGCAAAGGATTTTTGGCGTATTGCGTGCTTGTGATTTGCGCGCAGCAGCCACATTATACCGGCGATCTCGTCAAGCGGTTGCATCAGGCAGAGCTCGTCGTGGTAGAGGGGACGATTTATCCGCTCCTTGGGCGGCTGCAGCGTGATGGCTTGTTGCGCTACGATTGGCAGGAAAGCGAGCAGGGGCCGCCGCGCAAATACTATGCTCTCACAGAGTATGGGCAGCGCGTTATGATTGAACTAAAACAGCGTATTAAAACGCTAAGCTCGACGCTAAAAACGCTAGAGAAAGGAGCGAAGTCGTGAAAGAAGTTACTAGAATGCACTTGGCGAAAACGCCGTACAGCGTAGAGGTTGATGCAAAAAAAGCACTTGAAAAGTATTTAGCTGCGATCGAAAAAACGATGCAAGCCGAGCCAGAGGCGATGCGGGAAATTGAGGCGCGCATGGTTGAGCTGCTAGCGGAGCGCGGCGTCGCAAAAGACGGTGTTATTTCGCTTGATGACGTCAATGCATTGAAAACGCAAATGGGCGATCCAAAAGAGTTCTCGGAAAACGGTGAAACGCGCGAGTCATCGGACGAAGCTACAGAATCTCCAAATGATACGCGATATAAGCCGTCGAAACGCCTCATGCGCGATACGCAGCAGGGTGTGCTCGGTGGTGTATGCAGCGGTTTGGCGGCATATTTTGGTATTGATGTTGTGCTAGTGCGGCTGATCGCGGTCGGATTATTGTTTGTGTCGTTTGGTACGGCAGTGCTTGTCTATATTGTATTGTGGCTCGTGGTTCCCGAAGCGAAAACAGCAGCCGATAAATTACAGATGCGCGGTGAACCGGTGACGCTGGACAGTTTGAAGAATTTTTCAATGGGCGAGATAGCAGGTCGGGATATTGTTAGCAATGGCAGCGAGATCGTGAGAAAGTGTATTGGCATCACGACAGGTGTGGTCGCGTTAATAATGATGGCAGGCTTCCTGATCGCTCTTGTCGTTGGCGGTTGGTCTGGTTTCTCAATTATCGGGTTGCTTGATGGCTTTACGGCGCAGCCGTATGTACTAGGCATGCTGATATCGCTGATCGTCGGCGGTATAGCGCTCGTACTGTTGTGCGGTCTATTTGCAACGATGGCGTTGACATGGCGGACGCGCCGATCGGTGGTCCTGAGCATGCTGGCGGCGCTGATTATTGGCTCGTTCGCGATTTCAAGTACAGCGATATTTGGACTACAAGTGAGCGCGGAATTGCCGCGCGACGTAAAACGCTTAACAAGAGTGGTCAAATTAGATCTGCCAGATATGACAGGTGTGAAATCTATCAGAATGAAAGATGACGCTATGCACCTTAGCCTGCAGTATAAAAAATCAAGTGAACCGACGCGCGCTGAGTTGCACTACATGGATCTGAAAGGCGTAGAAAAGCCAGAGGTTAAATTTGATCGGCAGGGCGACGTATTGTACGTTGATGTCAATCATAAATCAAATAGTCGGTGCGTAAATGGCTCTGCTGGCGCAGTATTTCTGCTTGGCTCGCGTACTGGCATGTTGTGCGGCAGCGACTTTAATTGGGCGCGTGTTGTGTTCTACGGTCCAGTCGATATCATTACGGGTGATACGAATCAATTTGAACTTGCCGAGTAACTTGGTTATAATACGTGAAATGAAGAGGCAGTTTTAGTTGTGGCGTGGTGGCAAGCGATCATCCTAGGCATCGTTGAAGGCGTTACGGAGTTTTTGCCGGTTTCCTCAACGGGTCATTTAACGATTGTTGAAAAACTGATGGGTATGAACCTGAACGACGCGAGCCTAACGGCGTTTACCGCGGTAATACAAATCGGTGCGATTGCTGCCGCGGTTGTATACTTCTGGAACGATATTTGGCGTGTACTGAGTGCATGGTGGCGTGGTTTATGGTGGGGACGTGCTCGGCGTAAATTTGATTATGCGTATGGTTGGGCGATTATCATTGGCTCAGTACCGATTGCAGTTGTCGGTCTAGCTTTTAAGGATGAAATTGAGACGGTACTGCGCAGTCTGTGGTTTGTTGCGTTTGCACTGATTGGCTGGAGTGTCGTGATGTGGCTAGCAGATATGTATGGTCAAACAAAGCGTACTGAAACTGACACGACGTGGCGCGACACATTGATTATTGGCATAGCACAATGTCTAGCGTTGATTCCTGGTGTGAGTCGTTCTGGCGCGACGATTTCCGCTGGCTTGCTGCGTGGTTTTGATCGTGTAGCAGTGACAAAACTTAGTTTCTTTCTTGGTATTCCGGCGCTTGTGGCGGCGGGTGCGCTGCAAGCGGTTACTGAGCATAAGCATATCGCGGCTGGCGTGGGGTGGGGAAATACACTGCTTGCGACGGCTGTATCGGCTGTTGTTGGTTATGCTGTCATCGCATGGCTGTTGAAATATGTTGCTCATAATAATTTCTCGGCGTTTATTTGGTATCGCGTGATACTTGGCGGATTAGTGATTGCATTGCTCGCGAGCGGTGTAATATCTGCTGTATAGCTAAAAACAAACAAGATCTAGAATCATAATAAGCTAAAAACAGGGTCAACTGCTGTGGTTGTTGACCCTGTTTTGGCTAGCGCTAAGTTTTAGTTATTGTTACCAGCAATATTTTCGCTATTCTCGGCAATTTCGCCGAGCAGGATGTCGACTTCGTCGGAGACAATCTGTCCAAGCTCTGGTACGTTTTTCATCAGCCATTGATAAATCTCCTCCGGGGTATTGTCTGCCATTTCGGCAAGCTGCTCAGCTTGCTCCGGTGTGAGCTCTTGTACGATTTCGTCCATAACCCGTTCGTTAAGCGTATCGCTTGCATGCTCGTTTAATAATGTTTGTTCCTGCTCGCTAAGGTTAATACCAAGGGTGGCAAGTAGGTCTGGTGTAATAATTGGCATAATTTTATGGTCTCCCTGTTTTTAATTATTTTCTTGAACTTTATCTTCGTTTTGTTGCGCCTCTTGCAAGTATTGATCACGCAAGGATTCATAGAGTGCTTGCTCTTGCCGTAAGCGTCCCGACTGGTCTGCTAATCTAGATGATATCGTTCCGCTACGCTCGGCACTTGTTAATCTAGCTTGAAGTTCATTATGAAGTTCATTATATTGAGCCCGCTGATGCCCAAGCTGCTGGATAGCACGATTTCGCTCATACGGAGATGCATTCTTGTTATTCGCTATCTCTTGTAGTTCATGCATACTTTCCTGTAGCTTTTTCATCTTTGATCGTAATTGTCCTGCTTGTTCGTATATCAACTGGAAACCCATTTGATAACTTTGTATATTTTCTAACGTTTGTTTACGATTTATTCCGGTTGGCACATTAAAACCGTTTTCTCTGGCGAAGTTGCGGCGCGCGATGTCATTGTTGATAAGTATTCTACCAACTTCACGTAATTTTTCCTTAGGAATTTTTTCAAGCGACATCTTTTTGTTTTGTTCGTGCGTTTCTTTAATTCGGCGAAATAGCTCAGCGGGTGAATAGTTGCTCGCCATAATAATGAGCGATTCGGCAACGCCAGCTTTTTCTCCACGTAGCGATTCCCACTGTTCGCGCGGTTGAGTATAAATTTTATCAACGAGGTTTTTAATACGTGCTTCGCGTCGTGCCTTTCGAACTTCTTTGCGTCCAAGGGCTTCTTGACGGTTTTTGATGTAGTTACCTTTAGCAGTATCTATAGCTTCATTTCTGCTCTCATATCTAGTTTTGACGTTATCAAGACGAGTTTGGCGCTTTGTTTCATAATTGCTAAGTGATGTGGCTTTTTTCTCGCGCTTTTCTGTGCGCTTTTTTGCCTTATTATCTTTGGCGTCATATTTATTCCTCGCTCGGTTAGCTTTACGCTGGCGATAGTCTTTTAGAAGGCTGTTTGTAGTTTTATCTGCTTTTTGCTGCAGATTATTCCACTCCGTCTTTGCTTTGTTTTTACGGGTGTTTGCAGCATTCTCGGCCTTCTTCGCTCGTTCGTAGGCATATTTCCTTATAGCAAGCTTCGGTTGAGTCGCAAGGTTTAAAGCCTTTACAAGACGACCGTGCTATCTATGAGCTACCTCGTTTGCTTTTGTAAGAACGGCAACTTTTAGCTCGCCGACACGACCAAGTTGCTCGCGGTCTTCGGATTTTATCTCTTGTTCAGCGATTGTAGCGGGGGTTTCTGGCGAGTGCTCGGTCTGTTCAGCGCCATCAGGATCTGTTTGTACATTAGTATCTAGGCTAGTATGCTCAGGTCCGAGGGTATCTATAGGATTTTCTGAGCTTGTTGGATAGGGCTGCTCAAAACTCCCTTCTGGAGCAGGATTGTCTACGGATTGTTCTCTGGTCTGTGAGGATGGGCTTAATGTTTCTGATCTTGGCATGGTTGTTGTGTCTTTTTTATTTTTAGCTTATTCCTAAATTCATCATATCATAAGCGCAATAAAAAAGCAATACCCGCCGCTTGTACATGTTATGGTAAAATAAAAGCATGTTAGACATTCGGTTCATTAGAGAACATGCGGAGCGCGTACAGACAGCGGCGACGCAAAAGGGGTATCAAGTTTCAATTGCGCAGTTGCTAGAGTTGGATGATTCGCGGCGAACGTTGCAGCGGCAGGTTGATGAGTTACGCCAGAAGCGGAATGAAATCGCTGCAAAAATGAAGAACGGGCAGCCAGAGAAAAAATTGATTGATCAGGGCAAGCAGATAAAGACTGAACTTATTGAGCTTGAGGAGCGCCTAAAAAAGGTCGACGCTGAATGCATAGCATCGATCAAGGCTGTGCCGAACGTAACCGCTGATGATGTTCCGCTCGGCGGCGAAGCCGATAGCGTGGAAGTTAAACGCTGGGGCGAGCAGCCAACAGGTGCGGTTGACCACCTAGATTATGCGACGAAACGCGGTTGGGTTGACTTTGAACGCGGCGCGAAGGTTGCTGGTGCGAAATTTTATTATCTAAAAGGCGATTTGGCTCTACTTGAAAACGCGGTGACACAATTCGCGCTTAATTTTCTAATCGCGAAAGGCTTTACCTATATGACGGTGCCGCACATGGTAAATTCGCGCACCGCTGAAGGCGCAGGGTTCGCGCCGAAGGGGAATGTGAGCGACGACCAATATTTTGTTGAAGGCGAGGACCTGACGCTGATTGGTACAGCAGAAATGCCGCTTACCGGGTATCATGCCGATGATATAATTGATGAGAAAAAAATGCCGCTTTATTACGTCGGCTATAGCCCGTGTTACCGCAAAGAAGCGGGTACGTACGGCAAGCATGCACGTGGATTGTTCCGCGTTCATCAGTTTAATAAGCTGGAGATGTATATCTTTTGCACGCCCGAGCAATCGCTTGATATGCACGAAAAGATTTTATCGCTTGAAGAAGAAATTTGGCAAGCTATCGGCATTCCATACCATGTGGTGAATATTGCAGCAGGAGACTTGGGCGCGCCGGCGTTCAAAAAATACGATATTGAATATTGGTCGCCGGTCGACGGTACGTACCGCGAATTAACTAGCTGTTCAAATTGTACGGACTTTCAGACGCATAGTTTGAATATTCGCGTGCGGCGCGCTGACGGCTCGCTTGATACGGCGCATTCGCTGAATGGTACGGCGGTGAGCTTGGCGCGGAGCTTGGTAGCGATTCTAGAGAACTGCCAAACAGTAGACGGTAAGCTGCGTATTCCTGAAGTACTCCGACCATATATGGGTAACCGCGAGGAAATTTAGACAGTGAAGCGAGTAATTCGCAGACTGAGCCGGCAGGGCTACAGGCATGTCGCGAAGCCGTTATTATTCCGCGAGCATCCGGATAAAGCCCATGCGCATATGATTATGGCGGCGCGTGGACTGCAAAAAGCACGGCTCACTGGCGTGCTGAATGTATGGCGCTACCAAAACCTGCGGTTAGAGCAGGAACTTCTCGGGATTCGCTTCAAAAATCCGATCGGCATGTCGGCAGGGCTTGATAAGAATTTTGATTTACCGCCAATTGCAAAACGAATTGGGCTGGGATTTGAGATTGGCGGTTCGACGACGGCTCGTGTGTGCGCCGGTAATCCGCGTCCGTGGTTTAAACGGCTGCCGAGCGAGAAGTCTATTGTCGTTAATGTTGGACTGGCAAACAATGGGATCGAGCGTAATATTGAGCGTATTCATTCGTACCCTCAGAAATTATGGCGTGATTTTCCGCTGAGCGTGTCGGTTGCGAAAACAAATTCGCCGCAGACGGCGACGGATGATGAAGCGATTGAAGATTATTGTGCAAGCTTGCGGCTGCTTGAGTCGGCAAACGCCGCGCCGCTTTACGAGGTGAATGTTAGCTGCCCGAATACGTACGGCGGCGAGCCGTTTACAACGCCGGCACGGTTAGAAAAATTGCTTTCAGCAATTGACGAATTGCGCTTGACGAAACCAGTGTTTATCAAATTGCCGACCGATAAATCGTGGACGCAATTCAAAGCGTTGCTGCGCGTCGCAGACAAACACCGCGTCGCCGGCCTGACGATTGGAAATCTGGTGAAAAATCGAGCAAAATTAAAGCATCCCGATGAACTTAGCAGTGATGTAAAAGGCAACTTGAGCGGACTACCGGCGCAGAAAATTACGACGGAGCTGATTTATAAAACATACGAAGCGTATCGCGACCGGTTTGTAATTATCGGTGTTGGCGGCGTGTTTACGGCGGCTGATGCCTATGAAAAAATTCGCGCAGGCGCAAGCTTGGTTGCGATGGTAACGGCGCTTATGTTTGAAGGGCCGCAGGTTGTGGGCGAGATTAACGAAGGGCTTGTGAAGCTGCTTGACCGCGACGGTTTTGTGACAATAACTGAGGCGATTGGATCGGCGCATCGCTCATAAATATTTACTGCGTATTCTCGCCATAAAATCATGCTATACTAAAGGCATACTAACGGTTAAACGAAAGGATCTTGGAAATGATCGCAGATGTCGAAGTAGCCGGTATCAGGGGCTATACTCCTGATGAGCCAACCAAAAAATACATTCGCAAAAAAATCGGCGCCCTTGATAGGCTTGTTACGCGCCACGCTCGCAAAACAATCAGTGCCATTGTAAAAATTGAGGAAGTTAATCGCGACCACGGTAATAAGTATGAGGTTGAGGCGGTTTTGACCGTGCCGGATAAAACGATAAAGGCAAAAGACTCGACGGTTAATGTGCTCGCTGCGACTGATATTGTTGAGCAAAAGTTAGCGGCGCAGTTGCGTAAATACAAAGAAGACCGCGTGCCGCACGTTGGGCGGCGCGGACTTTTGGCGCGGTTTAAGCGCAGTTACGACCGCGAAGCGTAAGATTTAATAGTGATAATCGTAAACAGCTCGCGTGCCGATCAGTATCTCGAGCTGTTTTTCTTTTGACAACCCTTTATTTATAATGCGCTCAATAGTATAATAAAGCGTAGATTTTCTGAACTAGCTAGCAAATGGAGAGGGTTTGAATGGTTACGAGAGACAAAGCGTTGACAAAAGTGTTCGGCGATC
>CAJPSU010000028.1 GCA_905373345.1 Candidatus Saccharimonadota bacterium | reverse complement strand
TCGGCTGGGCTGGCTTTTCCTCGATCGACACCGCCACATTGTTATCATCAAATTCGACCACGCCGTAACGCTCCGGGTCGGAAACTTCGTAGGCAAACACCGTGCCGCCATCTGGGTCGGTGCAGGCTTGCAGCGAATCATCCAGCGCATCGCCGTGGAAAATATTATCACCCAACACCAGCGCTACCTTATCGTCGCCGATAAATTCCTCGCCGATGATAAATGCTTGGGCGAGTCCGTCCGGGCTTGGTTGAATGGCATAATGCAAATCAAGCCCCCACTGTGAACCATCGCCGAGCAGGCGTTTGAATCCAGCCTGGTCTTCTGGCGTGGTAATAACAAGAATCTCGCGGATACCGGCCTGCATTAGCGTCGTCAGCGGGTAGTAAATCATCGGCTTGTCATAAATTGGCATCAGCTGCTTACTGATTGCTTTCGTAATTGGCCAGAGGCGCGTGCCAGATCCGCCAGCTAGAATTATTCCTTTCATAGTAATCCTCCTTGGAACAAACTTATTTTATCATCAGGCAATGCTCGAAATAACGCATCATTGAAATTACTTGGATTAACGACAGTATACTCGCTATTTGGGTATAATTTCGTGAACTCTGTAGGAACCTTAGGTTCTTTTTTACCATATTTTATTTCAAATGCCCGAACAACATCTTGTTCATCTTCAATAAGGTCAATTTCTTGCTTCTTGCTATTTCGCCAGTAATACGAACGAACAAGACGGTCTGTCGTAGAGAGGTATTTTCTACGTTCAAGGATACAAAAATTTTCCCATAGAGATCCAGCGTCTTCACGAATATGCAGAGGGCGAAAATCATTAATTAGAGCGTTACGGATACCGAGATCTATAAAATATATTTTCCGAAGCCTACCAACCTCGGCTCGGAGATTTTTACGGTATTGATTGAGTCTGAAAACGATAAATGCTTTTTCCAGCAAATCAATGTAGCGTTCGACAGTTTCGCGGCTGACGCTTAGTTTTCGGCTGAGCTCGCTGTAGTTTACTTCGTTTCCTATCTGGTATGCAAGCAGTTGTAGCAAGTTGTTTAAGATAGTTTGGTCGTAAATAACAACAGGCGAGAAAGCATCGCGGAATATGTAATTGATGGCCATATTACGAAGACGTTTCGATGCTTCTTCTCCAGAAAGTGCCCACATACCAGGATAACCGCCGCGCACAGCTAGCGTACGGGCGTGAGCTAACATTGATGGGGTATCTGTAGACACTTCTCGCACGCTAAGGGGATAAAGCTGGATTTCAATACTTCGTCCGGTAAGAGGTTCAGCGACGCGATTCGCTAAATCAAGGCTAGACGATCCAGTGACGAGCAGCGGGATGCTCGGGTAGCTGTCGTGTAGCAGCTTCAGCGATATTCCAATATTTTCGACCCGCTGCGCCTCATCAATGACGACAAAATCGGTGTCTCCGATATATGATTTTAGCTCCTGGGCGGATCGTCCTGTGAGGTTGGCGACAACTGTCGGATCATCGCAGTTGAGGTAGAGCGGTTTCTTATAGCTTGCGGCAACCTGTTTCGCAAGCGTTGTTTTACCGGTTTGTCGAGCGCCATAAATAATAGCGACAAGCCCTTGACTAAGAACGGGTTTTACCGTTGACTGAGCATCTCGCTGAATCATATATAGTAGCGTAACATAGTGATTAACGCAGGTCAACCGTCGAAAAAACGGTGATTAACGCAGGTCAACCGTCGAAAAAACGGTGATTAACGCAGGTTTGTCGTCTCTTTCTTGATATATTCAGATAGATCGTCTTGCCAATTGCGGCTAGTAAATCCTGTCGCATGCAGTTTGTCGAGGCTCATGTCCGATCCGAGCGGCCGCGGTGCAACGCCAGGCTTATTGGCAAAGTATTCGGCAGTGGTTGTGTCGGTGACAGTCAGGTCATCGCGACTGGCGAGCGTGAAGATTTGCCGGGTGATATCAGCCCAGCTTGCCAGCGGACCGTCGTTGGTGACGTTATACGTACCATAATCAGCGTGCGTGGTGAGCAAATGATCAATTGCTCGCACAAGTTCCGATGTAAAGGTCAGCCGACCAATCTGGTCGGATACGACTGTTGGTGAAATATTCTTTTTAGCGAGTTCGAGCATGGTACGGACGAAGTTTTTACCTTCGCCGATGACCCAGGTTGTACGCAAGACATAGTGTTTTGGCAATAGGCTAATAACAATATCGCCCGCAGCTTTACTATCGCCGTAGACAGACAAGGGGCTGAAACTCTCAGTTTCAAGATGTGGTTCACGTGTGCCGTCAAACACATAATCGCTTGAAATATGTACAAGCGCCATGTTGTGTTTCAGGCAAACGCGTGCGAGGTTTGCAACCGCCTCGGCGTTTACTTTCCATGCGGCGACACGACCCTCCGGCGTTTCGGCGGCATCAACATTTGTAAATGCGGCGGCATTGAGAATTATTTCAATCTGAGACCAGTCAAAATTTTCAACAGAATCACGGTCTGTGATATCAAGCTCGGTTATATCGGCAAATCTGCTATTGGGATATTGCGCGCGTAATGCCGTGCCAAGCTGCCCGTTTGCGCCAACGATAAAGATTTTATTGTCGTCCATAGTTAAACCTCCAGAGGAATTACATTTGCTAATAACGGATGAGCAGCGTCTTTACTGGAAATAATCGCGTCTTTTTGCGAGATTGGCCAGTCAATGCCAAGGACTGGATCGAATAAGTTGACGAACGTATACTGCGCGTCCGGCGACCAGTGCGCGTCAACAAGATAGGTGTAAGCGACGTTGTCGTCAAGCGTTTGATAGCCGTTAGCGACGCCTTGCGGTACGAAGATTGCTGTTCCCGGATTGATCTCATGCGTAAATACACGACCGAAGTTTTCGCCTTTTCGCAAATCGCACCACGCACCAAATACGCGTCCGTTTGCTGTCGAGATAAATTTATTCCACGGTTCGGCGTGCAAACCGCGCGTCGCGCCGGCTTTATCATTGAAGCTAATATTGTTTTGCACGATTGTAAACTTAGGTAAGCCGAGAGCCTCCATTTTTTCTTTTTGATAGTTTTCTTTGAACCAGCCGCGGTTATCGCCGTGGACAGGCAACTTCACGACGAACAGACCAGGAATCGGCGATTCGGTGACGGTTAATTCATTGTATGATGATGGATCAAAATTCATATAATTCTCCTTATTGCCCCTGCTTAGCGTATGCTGCCTCAACTGCTTCTTTTTGCGGGCGCCACCAGTCTTCATGCGTACGGTACCAATCAATAGTCTGCAACAGGCCATCATGCATGCCAGTTTGGTTATCGGTATAGCGCGGCTGCCAGCCTAGTTCGCGGCGCAACTTGCTTGAATCCATGGCGTAACGTTGATCGTGGCCCGGCCGGTCGTTGACGTGCTCATACCAGTCTTTGCCTTTGCCCATCAACTCACAGATTTGCTCAATAACCATTTTGTTGTTGACGTGGTCGTTGTCAGCGCCGATGATATATGTCTCGCCGAGCGTGCTTTTTTCTAGAATTATATGGACGGCAGCGTTGTGGTCGTCGACGTGAATCCAGTCGCGAACTTGCTCGCCGGTACCGTAGAGTTTCGGCTTGATGCCGGACAAGATGTTGGTAATTTGGCGCGGAATAAATTTCTCAATGTGCTGGTATGGTCCGTAGTTATTAGAGCAATTGGAGATGGTTGCCTTAATTCCGAAGCTGCGCATCCAGGCGCGCACCAGCATGTCGCTTGACGCTTTGGTGCTGGAGTAGGGGCTGGATGGATTGTACGGCGTACTCTCGGTAAAGCGGTTCGGATCATCTAACTCTAAGTCGCCAAACACTTCGTCGGTACTGATGTGATGGAGCCGCTTGTCGTATTTGCGCACCGCCTCTAATATCGTATACGTGCCAACGATGTTGGTTTCGACGAACGGCCAGGGATTGCGCAGACTATTATCGTTATGGCTCTCGGCAGCGAAATGAACGATAATATCGTTTTTTGCTACGAGCTTATCCATCAACTCGGCGTTGCAGATATCGCCCTCAACAAATTCAATGCGGTCGTTGACAGATTCAAGATTAGCGCGGTTGCCGGCATACGTTAGTTTGTCAATTACCGTTACGTGGTACTCGGGTTTGTGTTTCACGGTGTATTGCACGAAGTTTGACCCGATAAACCCCGCACCTCCCGTGACAAGCAAGTTGGTCATGTATCTAGTATATCATCACGACGAATAGCCATTTGGGTTCTGTGATTGCCAGCGCCAACTGTCGCGGCACGCATCTCTGATCGTCAATTCAGCGCGCCAGCCAAGCTCGTGTTCAGCTTTACTACAATCAGCGTAGCAGGCGGCGATATCGCCTGCGCGGCGCGGTTTGATTTCGTATGGCAGATCTTTGCCGCACGCTTCGCTAAAGGCGTGAATGATTTCGAGAACTGACGTGCCGTGCCCTGTGCCGAGGTTGTATACGTGCGTGCCCGCTTGCATATGCTGCAGAGCGGCGACATGTCCGCGCGCTAAATCAACGACGTGAATATAGTCGCGCACGCCTGTGCCATCTGGCGTATCATAATCGTTGCCGAATATGCCGACGCTCGCTAACTTGCCAACGGCGACTTGCGCCACGTACGGCAATAAATTATTCGGAATACCGTTTGGATCTTCGCCGATCATACCGGATTCGTGGGCGCCGATCGGATTGAAGTAGCGCAAAATTGTTGCCTGAAAATCAGCATGAGCAGCGCTGTAATCACGTATAATCTGCTCAATCATGTATTTTGTCCAGCCGTACGGATTTGTGATACCGATGCCGGTTTGCGAGGTTTCGCGCAGGGGGAGTTCGCTTGG
Organism: Candidatus Saccharimonadota bacterium; assembly: GCA_905373345.1. GTDB lineage: Bacteria > Patescibacteriota > Saccharimonadia > Saccharimonadales > Saccharimonadaceae > Saccharimonas. The sequence goes on along the minus strand of CAJPSU010000028.1, from coordinate 3,145 downwards.
TGTGCCGTATACGGTTGCTGAACTGGAGAAGACTAATTTATTCACAGTATGCTTACGCATTGCTTCAAGCAGTGCGAGTGTTGAAACGAGGTTATTATCGTAATACTCAAGCGGCTTGGCGACTGATTCGCCGACTGCTTTGAGACCCGCGAAGTGAACCACAGCGTCAATAGTATGCGTTGTGAAAATATCATCAAGTGCCGCTTGATCGCGAACATCTGCTTGAATAAATGGAATAGTTGTGTTTGTAATTTTCTCGACACGCCGCAGGCTTTCGACATTAGCGTTTACGAGATTATCAATTACGACAACATTAAAATTATGTGCGATAAGTTCTATGAGCGTATGGCTGCCAATGTAGCCGGCGCCGCCCGTAACAAGGATTGTTTTCATAATTCTATGATAAAATAAAGAGCGTTAGACAGCAAAGGACGGAGGATAGATGATGAAAATTGTGATTGTGAGCGGCTACTTTAATCCACTGCACGGTGGACATCTTGATATGATTGAAGCAGCGGCGCAGATGGGCGATAAACTTATCGTGATCGTCAATAACGATAAGCAGCAGCTGCTAAAAAAAGGCAAGATTATTTTGGATGAAAATAACCGCCTGCGTTTGATGCGGGCGCTTAAGGGTGTTGATCAGGTAATGCTTTCAGTTGATGAAGATCCGACGATCATTAAAACGCTCGAAATGGTAGCAGGGCAGTATCCGGGCGACGAATTGATTTTTGCAAACGGCGGTGATCGCGATACTGAAAAAGCAATTCCGGAAGCAGATGTGTGTAGAAAACACAACATCACTATGCGTTTTGACGCGGGCGCGGGTAAACCCGACTCATCGACGCGTATTAATCGGGCAACAGGCAACGAATAGTTATCGCCACTGGTCGTATACAACTTTGCGTAGTTTTGTGAGGAAGAGCGACTTGTCAAAGCGCCGTGCCGTGCGGTTGAGTTTGCTCGGGAACCAACGAATTGTTTCGGCGCGTTTTATCGCTTCGACGACATCGTCGACGGTTTGGCGGGCGAAGAGCACGCCAGTCTCTCCTTGAGTAACAATATCGCGCGTGCCGGCACTATCGTAGCCGATAACAGGTGCGCCGGCGGCGAGGGCTTCAACGCTTACGATGCCGAAGTCTTCGTCGCTTGGGAAAACAAAACCTTTTGCGTGATTGAGCGCACGTTCAACGGCTTCGTCAGAGGCGTCGCCGAAGCGATCAGTATAAAATTCAATCGTTGAACCGGCGATTTTGCGCAGTTCGTCGTGCATTTCTCCTTTGCCGAACACTTTGAGCGGTACGCCTAATTTTGTGCACGCGGCTACTGCTAAATCAAATCGTTTATTCGGCAACTGGCGTCCCAGCGTGACGTAGTAATCGCTGCGCGTGCGCGCGGGCGTGAATCGATGTGTTTCAACTGGCGGGTGAATGACGGTCGCTTGCTTGCCGTAATAGGTTTTAATACGCTTTTGCGTCTCGGTGCTATTGGCGATCCAAACATCTACGCGCTGCGCTGCTTCGTAGTCAAGTTTTCGCTGGTGCGGTACGAGAATCGGCATCAGCGCTCGTATGGCTGGATTAAGTATGCCGAACCCGGGTTGTTTGCGGTATAAATCATAGTGGCTCCAGTAATAGCGCGCGGGCGTATGGCAATACGAAATAATTTTTTGCCCGGGGTGCGATTTTTTGATCTGGTTCGCATTCAAATAAGCGCTTGTAAGAATAATGTCAAAATCGCTTAAATCAAATTCTTGAAATGCCTTGACTGCGAGCGTTGGAAATAGCCGGTGTGTTTTGCGCAGGAATTTTGGTAATTTTTGTAATTTTGATGTGCGTACATCGGCGTGGTTGAACGCGGGCACAGCTTCGGGCTTGTATAGCGCGGTATAAATCGGCGCACTAGGGAAGGCTTCGTGCATCGCAAGCACGACATTCTCGGCGCCGCCCATCACGGTGAGAAATTCGCACACGATCGCAATTTTCGGAGTAGCCATAATGATAGTATACCGTTTTGTGGCAGTATTCGGCTAGGCTTCTTAGAATCTTATCTAAAATCTTATTACGTAGGGTAGTTCTACCGTGCGCCTGTCTTGCGCATAACGACGGCGATTGTTTTGAATAGGATGCGTAGATCAAGCCAGAAACTCCAATTTTGCGCGTAGTACAATTCTAGCTCAATGCGCTCGTCGAAGCTCAGGTCGGATCGCCCTGACACTTGCCATAGCCCTGTGACGCCTGACTTGACGCTATGTAAGAGTGCGGTACGCGATTGGCTAAACTTGACCTCTTGCGGCAAGATTGGGCGCGGCCCGACGAGGCTTAATTCGCCGCGTAATACATTGATAAACTGCGGAAATTCGTCAAGCGACGTGTCGCGCAATATTTTGCCGAAGCGCGTAATGCGCGGATCGTTTTCGACTTTGTGATTGCGCCGGTATTCGTCTGCTAAGTCTGGCCGCCCCATGTCCTCAAACTCTAAACTGGCGTCTTTTTTGCCGTACTGCGCGCCCATAGTGCGGAACTTATATAATTTAATCGGTTTAGAATATTGGCTTAGGCGCTTAGATCGATAGAAAATTGGACCGGGATTAAAGATTTTTTGAAGAAGCGACAATACAAGTAAAACACTGCCCCATAGCGGCAGTGTTGCAACGACGAGAACAAAATCAAACAGACGTTTGCAAACCGCCCCCCAACCAATTAGCGGCGTCTGGCTAACGGTAATCATTGGGTAGCCGAGAAATACGTCGATTGTGTTTTTGCCAGTATAGAACTCGGGTTCGCCAGGAATAAAATTATATTGGATATGCGCGATTTGCGCGGCGCTCAATATTTCATGATTACGCGTTCCGCTATCGTACAAATCGGTTTGAATGATGGTGGTGATATTTAACTTATCAATATCTTGCAGCGCGTCTTCAACGCGCGTGTAATGGTTAATGCCAAGATGCGGCGGCAATAATCGAGCTGGACCGGCAAATGCGACAATCTGATAACCAGACTTATGCGTTGACCCAAGCGCTAACGCGATATCGGTTGTTGCGTCGGAATTGCCAATCACAAGCACACGGCTTACGCCGCGTCCATAGCGAAATAGCTCATGGCGAATATCACGTATTAATTCGCGCGCGACAATAATAGCG
>CAJPSU010000027.1 GCA_905373345.1 Candidatus Saccharimonadota bacterium | reverse complement strand
GCCATTGCTTCCGGCGTTGCTTACATGCGGCGGAAGAGTGGGGGTGATTAGTTTTCACAGCCTTGAGGATCGAATCGTGAAGCGGTACTTCGCCGAACAGGCTGCTGCCGGCTACGAGGCAAGAATTCGTATTATTACGAGGCGTCCCGTTAGCGGCGCAATTAACGATGTTCACAATCCGCGTTCGCGCAGTGCTAAGTTGCGCGCCGCTGTGAAAATATAACACAAACAGAAAGGGGGATGTAACCATGACGCGTCACATCCAAGTCCAAGACAAGAACGAAGCTGTGCGCAGCGTTGTTGTGCGCCGCAAGGTATAGTTTTTGCACTTTCACACGCTTAAGCGCCCCCAAAAAAGGGGTGCTTAAGCTGCCGAGAGGGTAATACGATGAAATGAACAGAGCAACCGATGCGTGTTGCCATAGTATTAACATAAACACAAAATATTCCACCACCATGCCATATCATCGAACAGTACAATTTAATAGCCGGCGCCAAGGTAATTATGGGCGTAATCGCAATACAGTTGCTTTTGCATCGGCTGTCAAGCTTGGTCCCGTGTCGCATACAGTGATCGTTGCTTTGATGATTACGATTCTAGGTCTGATATACTTAACACAGGCGACGCGCGTGTCGAGCTATGATTACGCGGCGAATACTATGTCTGATAAAATTTCGTCGTTGACTGAACAAAAGAATGATTTAGCGGTCGAGAATGCTCGTTTGACAGCACTTCAGTCGGTGAAGGGGAGCAGTGTCGCGCAAGCAATGACGTCGCCAACTGATACGCAATATGTGAGCAAATAAGCATGAATATAGGTAGTCGAGGCGATGCGCGGATTGGCGTGTTGGGTGTTTTGACGCTTGTAGCACTGCTGGTAATGGTGGCGCAGCTTTTTCATGTGCAGGTACTGCAGCATAATTATTACGTTCAGCTGGCAGATAAAGAGCATATCAAAAAATTTACGCTCCGCGCGGCGCGCGGGGAAATCTACGCGATGGACGGCAATGCGCCGGCGAAACTCGTGATGAATACGACGGTGTATACGGTTTGGGCTGATCCGACGCTCGTGACAGACAAGCAGAAAGTAGTTGATGTGATGAATCGTGTGGCGGGCGGCAATGTGCGCAAAGATTTTCGTCAATATTTAGATGCAAAAAATACGCGCTATCAAGTGATTGCGACGAAAGTTAACCGCGTGCAGGCGCAGAAAATCAAAGACGAGAAGCTTGCCGGCGTCGGGTTCGACGCATCAACGCAGCGCGTCTACCCGGAAGGAGCGCTTGCGAGTCAAGTGCTCGGTTTCGTGAATGGCGAAGGGCAGGGGAAGTACGGTTTTGAGCAGGCAAACGATGAAACGCTTGCCGGTAAAGACGGCGAACTAAAAACTGTGACCGATGTGCGCGACGTACCGTTGACTGTGACTGATAAAAATATCAAAAAACCAGCGGTAAATGGCAAAAATATGGTGCTGACAATTGATCGCAATGTGCAATCAAAAGTTGAAGAAGCCCTTGTGTCGGGTGTAAAGCGAAGCGGTGCGACGCGGGCGAGCGCGATCGTGATGGACCCGCAAACGGGCAAAGTGCTCGCGATGGCGAACGTGCCGACGTACGACCCGTCTAATCTAAATGTGAAGGACGTGGCGGTCTTTAATAACAGTACAATTTCAAATCCATATGAGCCTGGTTCTGATATCAAGACTTTTACGGTTGCGACAGGTATTGACCGCGGCGTGATTACACCTGATAGCACATACGATAACACCGGTAAGATTAAGGTTGAAGACATTACTATTAATAACGCAACAAAGAACGCGGTAGTGACAGGAACTATCACGATGCAAACAGCGCTGAACTGGTCGCTTAACACCGGCATGGTGACGATCGTGCAGCGTTTAGGTAATGGCACATATATTACGCGTGCTGCGCGCAATACGATTTATGAATATTTTCATGACAAATTTAAGCTGGGCGAACTGACCGGTATTGAGCTTGCGAATGAAGCGAAAGGCACGATTATCTCACCGCTGCAGCAAGAGGGTAATGCGGTGCGCTATAGTAACATGGTATTCGGGCAGGGTATGGACGCGACGATGCTGCAAGTGGCGAGCGGCTTTTGCGCAGTGGTAAATGGTGGAACGTATTTTGCGCCGACGATCATTAACGGTACGATTAGCAACGATGGTGTTTTCGCGCCAGCGGGCACAAAAGCTCAAGCACGTGTCATTACTGAAGCAACATCAACGACGGTGCGCGAGATGGTTCATCAATCGCATTACGCAACGTACAACCCGAAAGACGGTTCGGATCGCTATCTTGTGGGCGGCAAGACCGGCACGTCTGAAACGATTGTGAACGGCAAGTATGTCAGCAATCAGACGATTGGAACGTATTTGGGCTATGGCGGCGAGAAGGGGCAAACTCCACGTTACGTCATTATGGTTGAAATTGCCGCCGATGGCAAAGATATGGGCGGCGGTAGTGACGCAAAGCCGATTTTCAACGACATATCAAATTGGATGCTCAATTATTTAATGTTAACACCGCAAGGCTAGACGGGGTATACTGGATAGTATGACAATCGTAAATTTCTCAAATGAATTGAATCAAACTTTCGCGTTGAGCGTGGCAGCGTTTTTGTTGGCAATGATATTAACGCCGGTTTATACACATTTCGCATATAAATATAAGTTTTGGAAAACGCAGCGCAGCGCAGCAGTAACGGGGGAACGGCTAAAGATTTTTAATATACTGCACAAAGAGAAAATTGCGCGGCACGTTCCGACAATGGCGGGCACTATCGCGGTGGTCGCCATTACGGCGATTACGTTGGCGCGCAACCTTGACCGGGCGCAAACTTGGCTGCCGCTCGCGGCATTGCTTGGTGGAGCATTTGTCGGGCTGATCGATGATGTACTTAATGTGTTCGGCTCAAATCGTAAGGATGCCGGGCTGCGCAGCTGGGTGAAGTTCGCGATGATTACTGCAATGAGTATTGTGCTTGGCTGGTTCTTCTACACGAAACTTGGCTACAATACGATCCATATACCGTACTTTGGCGAATGGCAAGTCGGCGCGTGGATTATTTTCTTTTTTGTATTAGCAGTGGTGTCAACGGGCAATGCGGTGAACATCAGCGACGGGCTTGATGGATTAGCGGGCGGTTTGTTGGTAATGTCGTTTTCAGCGTTTGGCGTGATTGCGCTATTGCAGGGGCATATTAAGCTGGCGGGCTTCTGCTTCACGGTAGTAGGCGCATTACTGAGCTACCTGTGGTTTAATATTTACCCGGCACGATTTTTCATGGGCGATGTTGGTAGCTTTGCATTTGGGACGAGCTTAGGCGTTGTTGCGATGATGACGAATACGCTGTTTTTGCTGCCGATCATCGGGATTTTATTTGTGGTTGAGGCTGGCTCAAGCTTACTGCAAATCATCAGCAAGAAACTATTCCATCGTAAGATATTTGTCTCGGCGCCGATTCACCATCACCTAGAGGCGACAGGCTGGCCGGAAGTGAAAGTTACGATGCGCTTTTGGGTGATTGCCGGCGTGGCGGCATTTATCGGCATGCTGATGGCGCTGAGCGGAGGGCATATTACATCGTGAGCGGTGGTCTAGCCTCATCACGCCGGGAAGCGATACGTGCTCGTACGAACCATCAGAGGCAGCGGCGGCATCGTCCCGACTATATGATCGTCATGTGCATGGGCGTACTGATGCTCATTGGTTTGGTTGTGATGTATGCGATTGGTCCGCAGCGCGCCAATGTAATGAATGCGGCGTATAATGGCTCGTATTCGGCGACATACTTTGCAGTTAAACAATTCGCTAGTTTGCTCATTGCGCTTGCTGCGTTTGTCGTATTGGCGTTTGTGCCGTTCTCGGTGCTAAAAAATCAAGCGGGAAAGTTTATGGCTGCGGCACTTATTGCGTCCGTATTACTGTTTTTGGTGGGAAACGTTGCGCATATTGATACGCTCGCGCAGGCAACGCTCGGCGCGTATCGTTGGTTCAACTTTGGCAGCTTCGGCGGATTCCAGCCGTCTGAGCTGATGAAGTTTGCTGTCGTTATATTCATGGCAGTGTTTCTAGGCAACCGTTACCAGCAGGGCAAAATTAACAACCCGAAAGAAACAGTTTATCCGATGGCAGGACTTTTGGCGTTGTTGCTGCTTATTGTTGTTGTTGTTCAGAAAGACATGGGCACAGGCGTGGCGATTGCAGCAACGGTCGTATCGATGTTCATTGTTAGTACGATGAATTGGCAGATCCTGGCAAAAATTGCAGGCGTTGGCGTTGTTGTAGGGCTTGCGCTGGTCGTGTCGTCGCCGCACCGCATGGAGCGCATCGGCACATTCTTTAGCTCGAGCAACGATGTTGCTGCAGCAGATGAACGCGATAATAACTATCACATCAAAAACGCGATGATTGCTTTAGGAACAGGCGGGTTGCTTGGGCGCGGAATTGGCAAAAGTATCCAGGCGACCGGATATTTGCCCGAGGCGGTAAATGACTCGATTTTTGCAATCATGGGTGAGATTTTTGGGTTTGCCGGCACAGTTTGTATCATTGGGTTATTTGGTATTTTGTTATTCCGCATTTTGCGCATTGCCGATCAGCTCCCCGATATGTCTATGCGAATCGCGGCAGCAGGCGTGTTTGGCTGGCTGCTTGCACACGTTGTAATGAACGTTGCTTCAATGATTGGACTGATTCCTCTCACAGGTATTACGTTGCCGCTGCTTAGTTTTGGCGGAACGAGTATGATTTTTATGAGCGGCGCGCTGGGTGTCGTGTTTCAACTTTCGCGGTATACTAATCATAAGTCAGTTAACATGAAGGAGGACGCTCGTGCGGATTTTGGCAGCAGGCGGCGGATCGGGCGGACACGTTACGCCGGTCGTCGCAGTATTGCGTGAATTGCGGAAAATAGAACCAGGCACGGAGATTCGATTCTGGGTTGACCATGCATTTGAAAAACAAGCGCGTACTGTCATGGGCGGGTACGATGATTCAATTCGTGTTGATACAATCGTGAGCGGTAAGTTGCGCCGGTATCATCACTTGAAGTGGTGGCAGCAGTTGATGAAGTTTCGTACGATTACGCTGCCTAATATCATCGATGCGGTTAAGGTGGGTGTTGGGTTTGTGCAGTGTCTATGCAAGCTAATCGCATGGCGTCCGGACGTCGTTTTTACGAAAGGCGGGTACGTGTGTTTGCCGGTTGGTTTGGCGGCGCATGCGCTGAGGATTCCGCTTGTTATTCACGACTCTGATGCGCACCCCGGCTTGACAAATCGAGTTTTGGCGCGTTGGGCGGACGCAATTGGTACGGGTGCGCCGCTAAAATTCTACCCATACCCGCGCGAGATCTCGCAGTATGTTGGTGTGCCAATTATGGAAGATTTTGTGCCGTATAGCGATGAGCGGCGGCGTGACGTCAAAGTAAAGCTTGGATTTGATCCAGTGCGGCCGCTTGTCGTTGTGACAGGCGGCGGCCTTGGTGCGCGGCGCATTAATGATGCGGTTGTTGCAATGCTACCGCAGCTTACGAAGCAAACTAACGTTATTCTCATCACCGGTGCACAACAATATAGCGATATTCGCGCACGCGTTCCGAATGATACTAGCAAGGTGCATATTCATGATTTTATTAGCAGCGGGCTGGTTGATATGCTTGGTGCGGCAGATATCGTTGTGGCGCGTGCAGGCGCAACGACGATTTTGGAGCTTGCGGCGCTCGCTAAACCAACGATCTTAGTGCCAAATGGCTACCTGACGGGCGGCCATCAGCTAAAAAACGCAGCGGTATACGAGGAAAAAGGTGCGGTGAAAGTAATTGATGAATTACAGTTGGACGACCACCCTAAGGTGCTTGTTCAGGCGATTGAAGCGCTGCTCGCGGATCGTGCGGCAATGGCTCGTATGGGCGCCGCATTTTTGGCCTTTGCTCATCCGCACGCGGCGCGCGATATGGCTGATATGATTATCCGAACCGCTAAGCGTAAGTGATATAATAAAGATATATGCTAGGAAAATTCGGAAAAGCCGTGCTGCGTCGCCGCCCGCCGCAGCCAGTGCGTCGGCGGGCAATTGATCGCGATGATTCGGCGCAGCCGGGTGATTTAACGACGGCGAGTAGCTATGCTTTCCGGCGCAACCGCACGCTGACCGGCAGTCTTCTTTCCGAAATTTCGAGCCCAAGTGAACACCGCGCTGATCTTAAGTCGCCGCGCGTGCAAGCGCATACATTACGCTACCGTCGTCGTAAGCTTGTATTACGATTATTTGTGCTTTTGGCGGGCATCGCTGGCCTCGCATGGATACTTTATCAATCAGTTGTTTCGCCAAGTGTTACGCTTGTTGGCGTTGATTCACCGTCTACCGAAACGACGCAGCGCTATGAAAAGGCAATTCAGGATTACCTCGCGGCTCGTCCATTTGAGCGGTTGCGCGCGCTGATAGATGTCAAATCTCTCGTTGATTATCTGCAACATGATTATCCAGAGATTCAGTCTGTCGAGTCGACGGTCACCTTTGCCGGGTTTGGACGCGCGAAATTTTCTATCGTCATGCGCCATCCGGTTGTGTCGTGGCAAGCGGGTGCGACCCTCGTGTTTGTCGACTCTAGCGGCGCGGCGTTTTACCGGAATGTGCCCGAGTCGCCTGTCGTGCAAGTCATTGACCGTACGGGCGTTCAAGCGACGACAAATAAGGTTCTTGTGAGCAATCGGTTTTTAGAATTTGTCGGCAAGGTTGTTGGGTACTTCTCGGCGCAAAAATACACTGTTTCAAGCGTAATTTTGCCTGAAGGCACAACTCGTCAAATAGAAGTGAAGCTTGATGGGGTAGGGTATCCAGTTAGACTGTCGATTGATCGTGCGGCAGCCAGCCAGGTTGAAGATGCGGTGCGTGCTATCCGATATTGTGCCGAACATTCAGTCGACCCGGCATATCTTGATGTACGGGTGAGCAGGCGAGCATTCTATAAATAGAAAAGGTCACTTCTCTTGCCGATTGGGAGATGTTCTATCTTTGTTCGTTTTATCGTAATTGAGCGAGTGAGAGGAAAAACTATATAAAAATATAAAATCGTATAAAAATCAAATAGGGCAGAAAAGCCAAAAAAGATAGTGGGGGAATGTTTTTAACAAAAATGCAAATTAGCGTTAACCAGATATTTTTTGTGGATAACTTATGCGAGGACTAATTTCCTAAGAGTATATGTTGTTGCGAGTGCTACTAGTAGTACTTTAATGAGAGCTTGAGGCTGCCGCCGTTTAAGTGTATTAACGCACGTTAAGTGATAGATGTAGTAGATAAGTAAAGACAATTTTCGAGCAAATCCCCTACAAAAGATGAGAGTAGTTTTTGTAAAGTAAATTAGCGCTCACAGTAGATGGATGCTAATTCATATTCTTGTACAGTATTTTAAGTCGTAAAACGGACATTGTGCGACGTTAGACTTTTATAATCTCTTTTGATATGGTTGTTTTATAAATATTTAATTGGAGGTTTTTTATGCAACCATCAACAAAATTACCGGATAACTTTAAGTCTCGCCTATCTCGTGTGTATTTCGCGCAGCGTTCGTTTACTGATGATTCTGGTGAGTCTATTGCCTATGAGCGTCTTGTTCTTGAGGTTTTAATTAAAGATAAACCATTTAATCTTGAATTTAAGGTCTCAGATAAAGATAAAGCAATATTATATCTGGCTGACGTTGTTGATCGACCGGTTATGATTCAGTTCGCTGTTTGTTCGGTATCTCTAATAAATCGGAAAGCCGGTAAGGCGCCGTGGACTAAACTCCTTGCTTACTTTCGGCAAGTGCACCGTTACCTGCGGCTTCCGTATCGTTGGCGAGCCGCTCTGCGCTACTAGGCAGTCTGGTATTATAATACTTTTGGTGATTGTACCGTCGCTGTTTGGACGGTTTCTGAAGTTGATTTCTATACCTTTCATGGCAATTCGGTTCACCGCACCAACCCCGAACAGCCCGGCAGTAGCTCGTAGATAGCTATCT
>CAJPSU010000026.1 GCA_905373345.1 Candidatus Saccharimonadota bacterium | reverse complement strand
GCGTATATGAATAATACCAAACGGAAAGCTATCAGAAATGGCAGAGCTGTCAAATAAGAAACATAACAAAACAATAGAGGAGCTCGTTTCGGCTATTGTTAAAGCGCGAGTTTCTCCTAAAGAATCGCTTAGTAGAAGTGAGGCGGCGGAGAAAGAATTAGACCTTGGAAAAGCAAACGTTAAATTGACGTATGAAAACAGATTGATAAAAAGACGCAATAGAGAGAAATGGAACAATACTTTACGCCGTTTAGTCATTGCAGGTTTCATCATAAGCTATGCCGTGATTTTTCTCATTGGTTTCGATGTAATGAAATTTGATAATAATGTTTTTGCAATTCCGGCGGTTGTAGCGGCGGGCGTTCTAGAAACATACGGCTTGGCGAAGCTAGCAATAGCGTATTTCTTCAATGACAACGATGTTCTTGATTAGCTAGAATACTGCACTGGCAATATCTACGGGTCGATTATTTAGTTTGGTTTTTTCTCTTGTTGTTTTTCTTCGAGACATTCTCTTTTTTGCCCATTTTAGCGAGGGATATTGAATAATTTTTATAGACAGCAGCGTAATCGCCTGAGATAGCTTTACTGTCGCTGACGTTTAGTATGTCAATTAACCTTACTCTATTGTAAGATTCACCTAAAATAATACTATTGACGTAAGCAAGTGATTTAGAGACACTATTCTGTTGCATTAAGTAATGCTCTTCCATCGACTATATTATAGCTCGCTGTTAGGGGTGCAGTCAATAGCAAGTAGTTGACTACATCCCCTAGGTAAGCTCTTGGAAACAGGGGTTCATTTTATGTTATAATAAAGTACCAATGAAGCTAACTCTTTGTAAAAGGTTAAGATTATTCCTATTTATCGCTATCATTCTGTGGATGGCGCTAATTTTTTGGTTTTCGAGTGCTGGGCATGAAGTGTCGAGCGGACAGAGCAAGCGCGTGGTGCGAAGCGTGCAATATATTACGAATATCTCGTTTTCCGAGACGGTAGTGCGCAAGGCAGCGCATGTGTTTTTGTATTTCGTGTTGGGAATATTGCTGACTTTGCTGGTGCGCACGTATGATGTACGCTGGCGTAGTGCTGTATTATGGGCGGTTGGCGTTGCGTGCGCGTATGCAGCGACAGATGAAACCCATCAGCTGCTTGTCGGCGGGCGAAGCGGGCAGGTGAGCGACGTGCTGCTTGATACGGTGGCGGCCTGTGCTGGCGCAGCGGTTGTCGCCGGCGGATATAAATTGATCCGTAAGTTGCATAATAATCAAAAATGTGATAAAATTTAGCAGTGAAAGTGAGTAAAGAGCAGAGAGCGTCGCTGTTTGCGTGGCTGCAGCGGTTAGTCGGTGCGGGTATCATTATGACGGCGATTCCTGCGGGAATTAACCTATTTGCGATGGGCGTGATCCCCGACAAGTATTTATATATTATCGTGCCGTTGTATGCAGTGGTGGCGGGCGTTGTGCTGTGGCAGTTGATGCGCCGGTCGAAAGCGGTATGGCGCGGCGTGCTATTCATGGCGATTGGCATGGTGATGATCGCCGCTAATGTTGCCGTGTATAAAAGCGGGCACTCGGTGAATTCGTTTTTGAGTGCAGTGCAGCCGCCGCAGGTTAATTATGTAGAATACACGGTTATCGCGAAGAAAGACCGCAGCGTGGTGCTTGATTCTGCTCGGTCGGTCGGTATGGTCGGGGCAGACACACTGCACGATAAAACAGCGAAAGCACTTGCCGGCGTAACGCCGGCGGCGCAGAGCAGCTACGACAGTTTGATGGCGCTGACGGAGCAGCTTAACGCTGGCGCGATTGAATTGGCATCAATCCGAACGGCGAATATGGGCGTATTGCAAGAAAATTACCGTGAATTTTATGACAGCGTGGCGACGCTTGCGACTTATAAGGTGCGGGATGATAATCGCCAAGCTGCACCGAAAACTGACGTGACAAAGCCGTTCGTGCTGTACATCAGCGGCATTGATACGTATGGTGATGTGGGCGAGGTGTCGCGGAGCGATGTGAATATGCTAGCGGTAATGAATCCGGTGAAGCGGACGATGCTGCTCGTAAACACGCCGCGGGATTATTATGTGCAGCTGCACGGCGTGGCAGGTATGCCGGATAAGTTGACACATGCGGGCATTTACGGCATTGACATGTCGCGGCAAACGCTTGGTGATTTGTATGGTGTTGAGATCCCGTACTATGTGCGGTTGAATTTTACGTCGCTCGTGAAGATGGTTGATGTGGTGGGCGACATTACGGTTGACTCTGATTATGCGTTTCATTCGTTCCAGGCGGGTAAGAATACGCTTGATAGCAAGCGAACGCTTGAGTTTGCGCGCGAACGTTATAGCTTTAGTGACGGTGATCGGCAGCGGGGACGTAACCAGCAGAAGGTAATTGAGGCGATCGTCGCGAAGATGAGCGAGCCGCGCAACCTGACACGATATAACGCGATTTTATCAACATTGCAAAGCTCGCTACAAACGAACATGAGTCAGGAGGCGATCGCATCGTTGATAAAAATGCAGCTTAATGATTTTAAGGGCTGGAAAGTCGAGTCAACGAGCGTCGATGGTGCAGGCGCAACCCGCCAAACGTATAGCATGGGTGCGATGCCACTGTATGTGATGATTCCCGACAGCGCGTCGGTAGAGCGGGCGAAAGAGCGGATTGGCGAGTATTTGCAGTCGTAGGTCTCGGGCGGCATACCCCCGCAGTCGCTCCCCAGCAACTAGGCAACTCTCATGACGTTCAGAGAGGATATGGAGGACGTGCGTAGGGGGTGTTTGCCGTAAATTTATTCGCGTAGAGCAAGGCTACGGCAGATTTATACCGCTGATCTTTGTGCTAGATCCGGAAACTTCGCCTCAACCAAGCGAAGGCGTTTATCAAGAGATTTGTACTTCTCATCTTGGTCATCCAAAAGAGCCGCATCTGCCGTCTCGCGCGAGCCTTCTTCAATGAACAAATCATGACGAAGACCAGCGATGTCTGCACGGATAGCTGATTGTCCTGCTTCCAATCCACTAAATCGCTCATCAACCTTCGCAAAGCGTTTATCAATGCGCAGCTCCATGTCCTTCACAGTATCCGTGAGGTTCTTGTGGTCTTTGCGGATGGCGGAGAGCTGGGTGTCGATTGATTCGAAGCGTTGGTCGATCTGATTAAATCTCTTGTCAATTTTCTCAAACCTTCTGTCAATCTGCTCAAACCTCTTGTCAATTTGTTCAAATCTCTTATCGATCTGCTCAAACCTTCTGTCAATCTGTTCAAACTTAGCATTCATTGTTTCAGCAAGCGTTTTAACAGCACTTGCGAGGTCTTGAACCTGAACGGTTAGATCTTTTACTTGCGTAGCGAGTTCTTCGTTCGTCATGGTTATATTTAATCATAGATAGGAGGGCGGAGCAAGGAGTAGGTTAATTTACGTAGCGTATTCAAAAAACTCCCATCCATGACGGATGGGAGTCTAATATTACCCTGCAAACCACAGAAAACAGACTCTCAGGTCCAGGGTTTGTATGACGAAATCGTGGTACACCCGATACGATTCGAACGTACGACCTCTTGCTCCGCAAGCAAACGCTCTATCCAGCTGAGCTACGGGTGCATACCATCTTAAATCATAGCACGATACTGGCAGGTGTGCAAGAGGAGCTCGGCATTACAAACGGAGTTTTGCGAGTAGTTTATCAATAATGTCCGGGCTTATCTCCTTCATTGGCAAACGTGCCGCCAACATGTCGACAAGTTTTTCACCGATTTCAGTTGGGAAATAGATGTTTTGTCCTAGCTGAAAGCGTTTACGCGGTATAAGCACAACATGATTCGTCGTTTCCTGCCTCACAACACTGAACGACTTGAATTGATCAAACGTATATAATCGATCGTTGACATGAATCCCTTTGCGGCTCACCGTGTAGTCGATCGTCGCGGGCGGGCGGCGAACGTATAGCGCTAATGCGACCGCCATTACCGGCACGAGTACTGCAAATGTTGGCGATTTGAATACAAAAATCGCCACCGCAATGAGTATAAGTACGGTAGCGCCAAATCCGATATACCAAATCGGCTCGTGCTGGTGCTGCATATACTCAAGCGCCTGCCAACGGATGAGAATCTCGTCGTCAGGAAGACCGTCAGCCGTCATGTCATCCGTAGTGTCGGGCTGATCTGGTGATTCTTGAGCGGGTGATTCGGTAGCTTGCTGCGCTACTGCCCTAGCGGTAGGATCGGAAAATTCAGGAGAAGACGGAGAAGCTGCGGATACTTCGGGAGTAGTGGGCTGTGAAGCTGTTTGCGTCTCTGGTAGAGATACGGGTGTTGTTGTCAGTGCCTCTGGTATTGCAGAGGGCTCGGCGGATGGAATTGGCGCTGGAGGCACCTCGGACACCGCCGCAGGTCCAGTAGATGACAGCAGTGTTTGAGGCGACGGCATCGTATTTGTCGCCTGTGTCGTATCTTGAATTGGCTGGTACGCTCCGTGCGCAGTTGATTGCGCTGGTTGCTGCCAATCTTGGGTTTGCGGCTCTTGGTCTTGCATATCTTTATTGTACCATGAGCAGGTTCTATTCGTATACCCACGGCTATCACATTAAAAATGACCTAACTTAGGTCATTCTCTTGTTCCTGGCGGAGGAGGGGAGATTCGAACTCCCGCTGCAGGTCTCCCCACACTAACGATTTAGCAAACCGTCCCCTTCAGCCACTTGGGTACTCCTCCATTTGCAAAACAAAATACTTCACTAGTGTAGCATAATCTTAGGCTGTTGCCTAGGGGAATAGTCCGTGTATACTATAAGATAGGCGTATGGGATAAATTCGCTAAGGAGATATACATCTATCATGAAATACATTCGCATCATCGTTGGATCACTCATCGCGGCAGGAATGATTGTCCTCGCAAATAGTTTAATTGCAGCGGCAATCGGAGGCGGCATTGCTGGTGGCGCACTCTCCGCGCGCGGCTCAGACCAGCCGGCAAATTTGTTTGGCGATACTGGCGTATTCGCGCAAATTAGCAGTATTTTATTGTTTATAATCGGTGCTGTCGCTGTTATCATGCTAATCATTGGCGGTCTGCGCTATGTCGTCTCGGGCGGCGACGCATCAAAAGTGCAAGATGCCAAGAACACGATTTTATACGCGCTTGTCGGCATTGTCGTAGCAATTTTGGCGTACGCGGCGGTTAATTTCGTCATCGGCAGTTTCATACCAAGCGCAACAAACCTGACCGGCGGCACCGGAGGCGGCGCTACCGGTCCGTACGGCGCATCTACTCGCTAGCCTTCAGCAGCGTAAACTCGGCTGAGTTGGCAATAACCGGCTTCCAGCCGCTTTGGCGCAATTCTTTCGCAAACGCTGTATCCGCCGGAATCGCGGCGCAGACAATATGAAACCGTGCAAATTCGCGCTGGCGGAATGACGCGTCGCGCACGACACGATAGTAATTATCCATTATTTTCACACCGCCGTATTGCCAACTCGGCATTCGCCCGTCAATATACACTTTTTGCCGCGGCGCGCGCCATATCAGATAGCCGCCGATATTATAATCGTTGTATAAATTACCATGACTACATACGCCAGTTTGCAACGCCTGCGCAATTTCACGCGGATATCGCGATTCCGCCGGCACACGCACGAGCATGAAATCGCGCCAAAGCAAATAACCTCCAAAGCTAACAACGATAAGCGCGAGCGCTATCATCAACGGGCGAATCGCTTGCAGCCGTTCACGAATACGCGCCCACGGCAATGGTGCTGCCGCCATCATGCGCGCGATATCTGCAACCGCAAAAATAACAAGAATAGGCACATTACGCACGCTCATCACTGTTCCGATGATCAAAAACATCGGGAAAGCAAACGCCGTTCGCCATACCGAACGCGTATAAAAATAACGGCACGTCGCCCATACCGCTGCTAGCATCGCAACTTCAATGCTAAACGCCAGCGACCGCCACTCGCTAATACGCCCATGCAGAGAACGGTCGCCAAGCGTACGTATAATCTCAACGTAAATCGCCGCTCCGTAGGGCGTCACCGTCGTCGCGAGTACGCTCGCAGCTGTAATCACCGCCAATCGCCACGATGGACGCGCAATGAGCTGATACGCAATGTACGCAAGCCCGATGATGAACCCGCCGTGCAAATTTGCCCACGCGAGCATCAGAAGGGGAATAAGCCAGTGCGTACGTCGCGATACTCGGAATAATTCATATAATATCGCAGTGCACAGCACCGTCCAGGTAATCGCGCGTACGCCCGCAAACGGCAAACACGCAATAGTCCCAACGAGCACAATTATCGACAACCGGCACCGCCGCGCTATTAGCCAAAACGCTAGCGTCCACATCGCAGCATAGAATAGCGCTACGAGCACATGGCCGCCAAGATGATACGCCGCTGCAAGTACCATATCGCTAAGCCATTCGTGATTGATCCACGGAAAATGCTGCGCCGAAAACGTAAAAATATCATGCGTAGGGATACCGTGCACCCAATAATACTGTCCCGCCGCCAAATGCCAGCCAAAATCCGGATCAATAATTCCGAGCCCGCACACGAAGAATAGCGTGAACGCCGCTCCGTACACAAACCGCGCCGGTAGGGTATAAAGGCGCAGCCACCAAGGGGATTTTGTCATTTTTTTATGGGGCTTCATGATATAAAAAACGAGTAACGCTGCTTGACATTGGTTACTCTTGATTGGCGGAGAGGGTGGGATTCGAACCCACGGTGAGTATTAGCCCACGCCGGTTTTCAAGACCGGTACCTTCAACCGCTCGGCCACCTCTCCGTACCAGTTTATTATATCAAACATTTGCCGTGCGAGAAAACGGCTGGCGCGAAACGACCGCAATCCATACCTCTGTCGCACCGGCGCGCAGCAACACATCAGCTGCGTAGCGCACAGTTGCACCCGTCGCGTAAACATCGTCAACCAGCAGATATATACCAGGCGGCACATCACCACATTCAAACGCTTGCTTCGCCTGACGCAAGCGCGTCGCGCGCGTCGTACCATGCTGAATGGTGTTTGAAGCGCGCTGAATAGCCGCACGGTAGGAGAGCTGACGGCGGCGCGCGAACCCTCGCGCCACGAGTGCCATATGATCATACCCGCGCTGGCGAATATGCGGCGGTATCGTCGGCACAGGCACGATCGTTACACCGTCCGGCAGCGGCGGCAATACAGCGTCAAGCAGATCAACTATCGCGTGTTTCGCTGCACGGGCGCGTTCAAATTTGTATTGATTGATAAGCGCCTTAAGCACATTGGCGCGCTCGCCAACGCACCACGCCCGCGCAAATGGAGTACGACAACGGCGGCACAATCCATGCCGCGCCGCTGGTTTTCCGCACGCGATGCAGCCGCTATATCGATTATCTATGATGTTATTTTTACAATTATCACATAAAATTGCACCGATCATACTACAAGAACAACAGTAGTGGGGAGCGAATATATCAAGTAACGACGTCTTCATTGTAATTTTTACGTTTACCGTTGCTATATAGTTGATTATACCGCAACCGTTAGCTATAATGTAGCCATACAATCTGTCAAATAGCCGATGAGTAAATTAGTGGAGGATATCATGGCACGCAAGAAAAATGATGATTTGTTGATTGAAGACGAGCTGGCTGCAGCATTTTTGAATGATGACAGCATGGATCTAGCGGAGCCAGTTGCTGCACCGCAAACCGCGGCAACTGCACAAGCGCCAGTAGCAGCCGACGCAAACGCAGCCTGGAACGATCAAGAAGAGGAGTTCCCGGGGCAGCTCGCAGTTGACGTATACGAGACAGACGAGAGCCTGGTCATTAAGGCGCGCACTGCCGGCGTTAATAAGCAAGATCTTGACGTTAGCATCTCTGACGGTATTCTCACGATCAGCGGTACGTTATCAAGCGGAGACGACACAACCGTATCGCGCTGGCACATTCAAGAGTGCTACTGGGGTGAATTTAGCCGCACGCTCGCGCTGCCTGTCGCCGTAAAAGAAGATGAGGTATCGGCAATACTAAAAGACGGCGTCCTGACGATCAGTTTC
>CAJPSU010000025.1 GCA_905373345.1 Candidatus Saccharimonadota bacterium | reverse complement strand
TTGCCGACGTCTTTTTTACCGATAAAAAGCGCTGGTGTTCCGCTGACGCCAGCTTTCGTGCCGACAGCAAGGTCATAGTTGATTTTTTTGCGGATTGAGGCGCTATCAAGATGCTCAGAAAACTTATCTTTGTTAATGCCAAGCTCTGCCGCGAGCGATACGAAATAATTTGTGCGTGCTGCGCCTGTTAGTTCAACCCAGTCGCTGCGTTGCTCAAATAATTTATCATGCATTTCCCAATATTTCCCCTCTACTCCAGCTGATTCGGCAGCGGCAGCGGCAGCAAGCGCATTCGGGTGTGCATTTGTTAGCGGATAATTGCGGAAAATGTAGCCGATTTGCCCTTTGTATTTTTCGACAACTTTTTTGATGATCGGATGCGCTGAATTACAACCTGGACATTGAAAGTCCGCGTATTCAAACAAAATCACTTTGCTTTTTATGTTACCGTAGGTATGGTCGGCAATATTGCCGTTATCGGCAGTAGCGGTCTGTATAGTGATAGGATTGACGGTTGCTACGTTTACTTTGTTGCTGCGTGACAAATAAATCAATCCGCCGATAATCGCCATGCAGATTGCGGCAAAGATAATCCAGGCTCGTTTTGTCATAATCCTCCTTCGTTTCTCTTTGTAAAGTATAGCGCGCTGAACCTCGCCAAGCAAGCGATACTGCGGTACAATGAAGGCATGCAGACGCTTTGGGTTTTGACTTTCGCCGCACTATTTCTCGCACTTGTTGCAATAGCGAGCATGTCACCTCGGCGCACCATAGTATCGTCATATGAGTTACAGCGTCGACGGGCGATAGGTGATGCGTCGGCGGCAGAAGAGCTACGGCGCAGCTTGCTTATTAACGATATTTTGTCACTGCAGAAAGCAGCTGAGGCGCTATTATTGGTTTGCACGGTGCCATGTGCAATTATGGCGTTTGGCTGGCTGGTTGGCGTATTGGTTGCGGCGCTTGTAGCGCTCGGGTATGGTCGTATTGCACATAGTGGCATGTTAGCAGCGGCTACAGACCGGTATTATATGATGCTTGAGCCGAAGTTGTTGCGGTTTGTTGAGCGCTATCCGGGCGTCGGTAAACTATTGCGGAGCGTCGCGACGCCGCCCGAAGCGAGTCTGCTCAGTTCGCGCCAGGAATTAGAGCATTTGGTAAAAGAATCGGGTGCGATTTTGACCGCTGACGAAAAACGCCTTATCAAAAGCACGCTCCATTTCGGCAATAAAACGGTCGAGGAAGTCATGACGCCGCGCGGCGTGATTGATGCAGTGAAAAAAGACCAGCTAATTGGACCGCTTTTACTTGACGAGCTGCACAAGACCGGACA
Source organism: Candidatus Saccharimonadota bacterium (assembly GCA_905373345.1). Taxonomy (GTDB): domain Bacteria; phylum Patescibacteriota; class Saccharimonadia; order Saccharimonadales; family Saccharimonadaceae; genus Saccharimonas. The sequence goes on along the minus strand of CAJPSU010000025.1, from coordinate 6,927 downwards.
CAGCCGCTTTCCGGTCATGGATGGCGATATTGATCATATCGTCGGCGTGCTCTATATCCGCGATTTGCTGACGCTTACGGACAAGCGCTCGCACCGCGCAGAGACGGCGATGGAGCGAAAAGTTTATTGTATCAATCAAAATCAAAAACTTGAAAAAGCTCTGTCGGCGTTTATCAAGACGCGCCATCATTTGTTCATTGTCGTGAATGATTACCGCGAAACAGCAGGTGTCGTTACGATTGAAGATGTCATTGAAGCTCTGCTCGGGCGTAAAATTGTCGATGAAGATGATGTCGTTGTCGATTTGCGCGCCTTTGCAGCAAAAAATCCGCGCCACAACAATAAAAGTTCGGCAGCGACCGACGTTTGATGGTATACTAAAGGTGTAATACATGCAGTATGTTTCTGTTTTTATTCAAGTTGTAGTACTTGTGATGTTGGCGGCGATTTGCTCCGGGCTGAATATCAGCCTGATGTCATTGTCGCTCGGCGATCTGCGGCGCAAGGCAAAGCTTGGCAACCGTGCGGCGAAAAAAGTGTTGCCTCTGCGGCGCGACGCTCATTTGTCGCTTGCGGCAATCTTGTTTTCAAATATGGCAGTGGTGTCGGGTAGTTCGCTATTGTTGGAGCATCATTTTAACGGCTGGATTGCCGGCATTGCGACAACGTTGCTCATGGTAGTGTTCGGCGAAGTGCTTCCGCAAGCGATTTTTATCAAATCTGCACTGAAAACCTGCGCATTCTTTGCGCCGCTGATCCGCGTGATGATCATTGTCGTTTACCCGGTGGCGAAACCGCTGGCGCTGCTGCTCGACCATCTGGTTGGCGTCGAACACCGGCGATTGCTGACGCGTGCTGAGCTTGGCCTGCTGATCAGCGAGCATAAAATCGGCAGCAAAAGCGAACTTGATGGCGGCGAAGTCGAAATCATCCAAAGTACGCTGCAATTAAGCGAAAAAACCGTGAAAGAGATTATGACGCCGATCAAAGCGGTGCAGTGGCTGACGCTTGATACGATTCTCGACGAGCGCATGGTGAACGAAATCATCGCGCGCGGCTATAGCCGCATTCCGGTATTCGACAATAAGCTGACAATGTGCCACGGCGTGCTGCTCGCAAAAGACATGATTAATATTGACTTTGATGATAATCCGGTGCCGCTTTGGTGCTTTCCGCTCCATAAGACGCGTCTGGTCGGGGCGCGGACAGCGCTTGATACGATGTTTCATAAATTCCGGCGTATCGGGTCGCATTTGGTGCCGGTTGAGCAGAATGACCGAATTATTGGTATCGTGACAGTGGAAGATCTGCTTGAAGAGACGATCGGACATGAGATTGCCGATGAAATTGATCGCGATTTGCACAGAAATTAGCACTCTACTTGTATGAGTGCTAGCAGTGCGCTATAATAACGAAAGGCTATGGCAAAACGAGATTATTATGAAGTGCTTGGCGTTAGTAAAGGCGCGAGCGAGGATGAAATTAAAAAGGCTTTCCGTAAGCTGGCGGTTAAGTATCATCCAGACAAGGCGGGCGGCGATGAGGCGAAATTCAAAGAAATCAATGAAGCTTATGAAGTGCTGAAGGATAAGCAAAAACGCCAGCGCTACGATCAATTTGGACATGCGGGCGTTGGCGGCGCTGCTGGCGGTAGCGCAGGCGGCGGCAATCCATTTGAAGGCTTTAATTTCAACGGGCAAGATATTCATTTTGACTTTGGCGGCGGCGGTGCATTCGGCGATATTTTCAGCCAGTTCTTTGGCGGCGCAGGCGGTAGCCGGACAGCAGGCGAGGCGCGCGGGCGCGATGTCGAAACACGCGTGACATTGAGCTTTGAAGAAGCAATTTTCGGCAAAGACATGGCGCTATCGCTGACGCTCAATGATGTGTGCAGCCACTGCCACGGCACGACGGTTGAGCCTGGTTTTGAGCTAAAAGAATGTCCGACGTGCAAGGGTGCGGGGCAGCAAATTCGCGTGATGAACACGATGTTTGGTCCGATCCAGCAAGCAGTGACCTGCGAAACCTGTCATGGGCGCGGCAAAGTCCCGGAGAAAGAGTGTACGCGCTGCCGCGGTACGGGCGTTGAACGGCGCGAGCAAGACATTACGGTGAAGATTCCGGCTGGGATTGACGACGGCGCGACGATTCGTTTGCGCGAACACGGCGAGGCTGTTGCCGGCGGCGTGCGCGGCGATTTGTATGTGCACGTACGCGTGCGGGCGCATAAAAAATTCACGCGCGAAGGTGATCTGATTTTAAGTGAAGAGCATATCTCGATGGTTGATGCAGCACTCGGAACAGAGATTGACGTTGAGACTGTCGACGGTATTATCACGATGAAGGTGCCAGCCGGTACGCAGTCGGGTACGGATTTCAAGCTGTCCGGCCACGGCGTGCCGCATTTGCGGAGCGATCGCCGCGGACCGCACATCGTCAGCGTCATCGTTGATACGCCAACGAAATTGACAAAGAAACAGCGCGAGCTGCTTGAAGAATTTGATGCCGCAAAGCGGCGCGGGATATTTTCGTAGGGTTACAAACAACTATTATTTTATGGATGAGAAATAAGACTATTTACGACTCGTGAAGTGATATAATGACGTCATGAGTAGACAGCGAGAGAAAGAGATGTGGAGTCGCTATGGCGACGCCATCAAGCAAGCCCGCCAAATAAAAGATAAAGCCGAGAGAAAAGCGGCAATTAAGGCGGCAAAAGAAATATATAAACGAGATGATCCTGTCCAAATCGACGGCGAGTATTTCGGAAGCCATAAAGCAATCCCAGAGCATATTAAATACTTCACAATGCTCGCCCATGCTGATGGTATCGACCTTTTCAGAGGAGGACCGTTCAACAAGAGGAAAGAATTGCTGACTACCGTCCCGTGGACGTCTGTTAAGGATTTTTCATACACAGAAAACCAGCAGTCTAACGAATCAGGGCGCGTCACGCTAACACGCGCAGCAGCGTTTGGCATATTCTCGCTCGGCATGCAGAAAAAGAAAGTCGATAGCAAGCTTGAGTTAATATCAACCCTCAAAACAAAGAGTGGCGACATAGTGCTTGAATATAAATCGCACATCGACAATACAAGGTCGACGTCCGGCTCAATCATCAATACCGGTAATAACTTGCTTATCAAGGCGAACAAGAAGTTTAGAATATCTGTTATCAACCATACGCATGAAAAACCAGAGAAGATAGAGATTTAGTTTAAGTATCATGTAGGTATTACTAGCAGATAGCGGAGGAAAATTGTAGGGAATGGGTTTAGCGCTATACTAAAAACATAACCGAGTAAGGAGGCAGCATGGGATTTATATTTTTTGTCGCAACAGTTGTTCTCGCTATTTTGTTGTCGCAAAAGAGCAGCCAGGCGAAGCGTACGGTTGACCCGATGAGCGCGTCGTACCGCCAGGGCTATTGGGACGGCGTGCGCGCGGCAGAGCAAGGTGCGGCGCATTCGCCCGAAATGCCTAGCGTTGCCGTATTGCCTGTTACACCCGAACCAGCCGAAACATTTGCGGCGGCAGATGAGAGTGGTAATAGCACGCCCGTGGACGAATCAGATTCAGCTGCTCCATCCCGAAACGAGCCTGCTCCAGCGAAAGGGTATACTGTACCCGCGCCGGTGCAGCCGCCGCCTTCAGTAGGTTATGTTGCCCCACCGCCGCACAGTAGCGCTCCGTTGCTGCAACCGTCATCGCATGTAACGATTAATATTGCGCTGTATGTTGCTGTTTTGTTGCTCGTATCTGGTATTATTTTGTTGGCGCAGACATTTGCACTTGCACCGTGGCTGCGTATGGTGCTTGTGTGGCTGCTGATCATTGCATCGTACGCAGCGGGTTTTGTGTTGCAAAAGCATATTCCGATGATTCGCCCAGCGGCGCTGGCACTTGTCGGTACGGCGCTTGCAAGTATTCCAGTGGCGGGTATTACAATGTACGCGCTCGTGCTGCATGATGCTGCCCTGTGCTGGTTTATTACATCGCTTATTGGCATGGTAATGTATATGTTCGCTGCCATTACGTTCAAAAATCAATTCTTATCGTATATTTCTATCTTGTCGCTCTTTACGGTGTCGATGTCGCTGCCAGCGATGGTTGGTGCGCAATTGGCATGGTATTACGTCGTGATGATTGCGTTTGGCGGCGCGATGACGCTCTTGAGTTACGCAAAGATTCCAGGCGTGCCGAAATTGCTCGTGCAGCCAATCTATACGTCAAGCTTGGTGGCGGTGCCGTTAGCGCTTTTCGCGGCGACCGTTTCAGCGGCAGTGCTAAGCGTTTCGGAATATACGGTGGTGCTCGTTGCCGGGTTGCTCTACTATATTGCACAAGCGCTAGCAGCGTCGGATAAATCGGTACGCAATTATGCGGAATTTTCAGTGCGATTACTCACGCTGGTGGCGGCGGGCACTGCTGCGGCGTGGGCGAGCGGCACGTCGTATATCGCGATCAGCTTGTCGGTGGCGCTTGCGGCGCTGCTTAATGTGATTGTGTCGCTCCGCTACTTGCCTATCGGCAGCGTACGAGCGTCAATTCACGAGGCAGTGCTATGGATTGGATTTTTCACGGCGGCGTTCGTTGCGCCGTTGCTTGCATCGATTCCATCTTTATCGAGGAGCGACGCCGCACTGGCACACCCAGAAGCAATACCGCAGCTAGCGGAATTAGTGCTTGCTATGGTGTTGTCTTTGTTCGCGGCGGCGCGGTTACGCCGCTACGGACTGTTGTGGCCGGCGGTATATATTATTACGGTGCCGCTATTGATTGTTGTGAATAATATCGTACATATATCGTACGATGTATACATCACGATCTATATGGCATGTGTTATAGCGGTACTTGCGCTGCGCTTATTAATGAAACAGCTTACGCCAAGCGCTGGTGCGCTTGTCTACGTGTCGATGAGTATATGGTTGTTGTTTGCGATATTCTACATAGCTATGTGCGAGCTTGCACTGGGGCGTGATGTCTCATGGTGGCATATCGGCTGGTGGGTGCTCCTTGCGGCGGCGTTTTACTACGTTGCCGCGGTTGAAAAACTGCGCTGGATGGTATTGTGCGCGCATGGCGCGATGTTGGCGGCGGGGTGGCTGCTTTGCGCTAAGTGCGGCTTTAACACTGCGCAAACTGTCGTAACGCTTGGTAGCGGACATAGTATTGTAACGATTGTATTAGCGGAGTATTTCCGCTGGCGCAACCATGTTTCGCGTACCGCGGCGATGTATCGATGCGCCGCGATTGGATATGGCGCAGTTATCGGCCTTGCAGTGCTCGCGATGAGTATGGCGAATGAATGGCGCCTGCTGGCGTGGCTGCCGATCGTAGCGATAGGCGCGCATGTGGCATACCGCCAAAAGGAAGTCGCGATGATGTATGTACTCCATATCGTGCTTGCCGTGCAAATACTGCTTGCCGGTATCGCGTGCAATTTATCGTATGTAGAGATTTTCGCGCTAGCGGCATGGCTGCCGTTTGTAGGGTTTGGAGCGGTAAGCGTGCTGATGCGCGCAGTAAATCGGGCTACCGCCAAGACAAAAACCTGGTGGCGGTCTGGCGCGGCCTGCGCATTAACATTTGGCAGTCTTGCGCTTTTGTCGGATCAGAATTATCCGATGCGCTCGGCGGGATGGTTGGCGGCGGTAGCAGCGATGTATGTGCTCGTGTATGTTGCGCGCCGCGCCGCGTTATTGTATGCCGGCAATATGATGAGCGTCATGCTGGCGGCATTGTTGTGCGCATGGTGCGGCGTATCGTTTAACGGGACGCTTGTAGCTATTGCGGCGTTTGGATTGATTGGATTCTACGGCGCAGGGTGGTTGTACCGTTTGTGGCGCGGTACCGGGCGAGTGTGGAATGCAATGCTCGTGTCAAGCTTGACGGCGGCTGGTTCGGCTGGGCTATTGGCATTGCTGTCGTCGGATATAGCTATCGTAGCGGGTGCGGCAGCGATTTTGGTTGGCGCCGGAGTCGTGTTTGGCATACAAAGCTATGAGATGAAGCAGCTGGGATTTGCGGAATGCGGCGTTGTTATCGCGATGCTTGGTGCGCAGCGTTTGCTGTGTGTAGCATTTCCTGACACGCATGCGCTCGTGTACACGCATCTTTGGGTGCTTGTTGCAGCGGCATTGTATGCTGGATATCATATATGCAAACGTCCAATAGAAAGTATATGCCACCTGGTGATACTGCTGTGTCTCGTGACGATTCCAGGTTTAGCTGCTGCGTTTATTGATGGCGGCTGGTACCAATTATTATTTCTCGTTGAACACACGGCGGTCGTTATTGTAGGCGTAGTGACTGCGCGTAAGCTTACGTCGATCTGGGGTGCGGTCGGTGTGACAGTGGCGATCCTCTACATGCTGCGTGAGTTCCAGGCACTCTTAAATATCATGATCGGTCTGCTTGTGTTAGCGGCTGTAGTGTTTGCGATCGTGCGTGCGAATCGTAAAAACGTCCGTATACGGAAATGATGCAGCGGTATAATTGACACAAAGCGAATAGAATTATAAAGTAGCGTTATGAGCGATAAAAAAGTCATCATCGGGCGGACAGAACATATTGTTATTCCGAGCGAGGGCGCACGTAGCATTCGTGTGAAAATTGATACGGGTGCGGATCGGTCGTCAATCTGGGCGTCGAATATTACTATGAGCGACGACGGAAAACTTTCGTTTACACTTTTTGCGCCGGAATCAAAATATTATAGCGGCACAGTGTACCGAACGAAAAACTTTGAGGCGAGCAGGGTGCGCAGCGCGCATGGCGGCCTGCAAGTGAGATTTCGTACGCATCTGACGATAATTTTAGGCGGTAAGAAAATCCGCGGCACGTTTACGCTTGCTGACCGGTCGAAGAATAGATATCCGGCGCTGATTGGCTGTAAGATCTTGAATAAGAAATTTCTGGTAGATG
>CAJPSU010000024.1 GCA_905373345.1 Candidatus Saccharimonadota bacterium | reverse complement strand
ATAACAGTATGATGACAACGCAAAAATCGGGAATATTAGTTATTAGCCGCCACGCTGAGAGCGAGTGGAATTTGCTTGGTAAATGGACGGGCTGGACAGACGTTAACCTTACCGAGAAGGGCTACCGTGAGGCAGTTATGTTGGGCGAACAACTGCGCGACATTACATTCAACGAAGCATATACGAGCGAGCTGAAACGTACGCACCAGACGTGCGATGGTATTCTGGAAGGCAAAGGCGATCAGATTGATTTGCCTCGTATTGTCGCAAAAGAACTAAACGAACGCGACTATGGCGACTTAACTGGTAAAAATAAGTGGGAAGTTAAAAATGAAATTGGCGAAAAAGCGTTTAACGGTATTCGGCGCGGCTGGGACTATCCTGTGCCGGGCGGCGAAACGCTAAAAGATGTGTATGCCCGCGCAGTTCCGTATTTGCAAACCGAGATCATTCCGCGATTACAACGCGGCGAAAATATTTTGTTGGTATCGCACGGCAACACGATTCGCGCACTGATGAAATATCTCGACCAAATCTCAGACGCCGATATTGGTACCGTAGAAATGCCGTTTGGCGCGCTGCTTGTATATCGGTTTGATGACAAACACGATTTGCCGGTTGAAAAGACGGTTCGCCAAATTGATATCACGCCGCCGAAAGCGTAGCCAAATCAATTACCATAATTTATGCTGCGGCACGCGTCCGACCTGCGCCACGATGTATTGAATCAACCAATATACCATCGTGCAGACAAAGCAAAACATGCCAGCTGCCCAGATAACAGGGAACGTAACTTGCCCGATCGGGCGTGCAAACAACAATAGCGCGAGCGCCAGTACAGTACACGTACATTTGAGCGCAACAATAATCTTAAATGACAAGCGTTTGCGTTTAGCTTTTGGCACGTCTTTAGCGTGCGCAACGACGGGGATGATCGCGTCGGCGGCGGTCTGCGTGAGCTTTGCGCCCGTTTTTCCGACATTCTTCGGCAGGCGGATAACAGCGACGACCGACATCACAACGATAACTATCGCAATGACGATTGCTAGGAAGCTGACTGCCGGCGTTGCAAATCCGAAATCGATCGGCTGGGCAGGTGTTGATTCATGCGTTCGGCAATTAGGCGAAAGCCACCACAAATCGCCGTGGTTTGCTTTCATGATGATCGGGTACGCGAGGATCAATCCCGTCCATGCCCATTGGATAACGAGCGAAAGATACCCGAGCGTACCGAACGTGTTGGCAACGGCAAGTGCGCGCGATGTGCGTTTTGAGCGAGTCATACTTATATTGTAGCGGTTGCGCCTGGAAATGTCACGCAATCTACGCTATAATAGCCGAGGATGCTGAGATGAATTGGCAGTATAACGGGGTGTGGCGCAGTTGATAGCGCGCGCGGTTTGGGACCGTGAGGTCGCTGGTTTGAGTCCAGTCACCCCGACCAGTTATTTTTATCGTTAATTATGGCGCGAGTATTTACAAAAGCAGAGAATCAAGCGTGGTCGAAAACGCTGCCTGGTAAAATGTGCAGCGCATGTCTTGCGATTATAAATGAAAACAACGAAGTCCTGATGGTAAAAGCTGGCTATAAAGACCACTGGACATTTCCGAGTGGTATCGTTGAAGAGGGGGAATCTCCAAAATCAGCAGCAATACGCGAAACTCTTGAAGAGACTGGTCTTATTGTTTCGGATGAGCACGTCAAGCCTCTCGCAATTATTTATACGACTGGGAAAGATGGCGACCGCGATAGGTTTAATGTTGGATTTGCGACGCAACTAAAGTATACGAGCGGAAATATAGTTGTCCCGAATGCAGAGATAGAAAAGGTTATGTGGGTAGCTTTTGATAAGGTCGCGGAATTGTCTGGCGGCAAACGCAGTTATGAGGAATTTCAAAGAATACTCTTAAAAGATGACGATCTATATATTGAAGTTTGAATTTAAGAACCCCTTAGGATAGCATCAAGTGAATTCCAGAAAAAACTGTAGAAATTCTGCCTATAGTGGACGGGGTGTTTCCCCCAGGGATGCTGCTCATCGCCCACTAATAACTCTCTTGGATACTCAATGCGGGCGCACTGTACATTTTCTTGAAATACATCATCAAGTTCATCCCAATTATTATTCTTCCATTTCAAGCGTTCAATTTTTGGAAATACTTGATAACTATCGTTGGCGGTTCTATAGGTGTAGGACATTCGTGCTGAGTTTAATACAATGAGCGGACTATTGTTAGAGTAGATTTCGGCTAGAATTCTCTTTATTGATGTAATTGCTAGTTCTCTGTAGTAGTTATTGTGCTTTGCTTCATAACGCATCCGATGTGGTGGTAATAATTTTTCATCGCTGAAATACATGTCAGCCTGAGAAGGATGGCAAAATGCCATATGATTACGAGTAACGCATGCATTGTTTAGGCGTGTTACGCCAAAGTGAATATCTGCAAAAAGGTCTATAATTACTACGTCGGCTGCAGCTAGCGCAAGCCTCCCTAAGTTTTTTCCTGAAAATTCTCGACTTATCACTTCATGAAATTTCGGTTGAATCATAGATGGCATTTTTTCAATAATAGGACTCTCTCGCGCTAAACTTAGTAAAGAAGACTGATAAATAGTTTCAACTAGTTCTACTTTTTCTTTGTATTGTGGCGCGAACCTCCGGTTAAAAGCATCGCGTGATGTGCACGAACCTACTACCGCAACTTTAGGCAAGACCATGATTTGAGTTTAGTCTCCAATCTCCTGGTAGACTTAGTCTTTTTGCTATACTAATCAATTGTGCTATATTGTTTTGGCGTACAATATCATTTTGTTGGTATTTTATTTCGTGAGTAAGTGATGAAATAATTTTCCATCCCATCAATGCTGCAAATGACTCTTGGTTCCAGCGTCCTGAAGCTTTCTCAAGATCAATCATTTTTGTTGTCGGGGCGATATCTCCTCGCATTGAACGAACATGCCATGAAGCTAGATCGTATAGGCGTGGTCCGACTGATGTAGAATCAAGGTCTATAATAAATGGTTCACACATGCGGTTCATAACAATATTTCCCATATGTAGATCACCATGCACTAACGCCCTGTCATCTGACGTTAACTCAGTAAATGGATAACTTTGGGTATAGTAGCTAAGTATATCGCTCGTAAATTCACTAAGTTGTTTGTTATTCTTTAATAGCATGTCGTCTCTGACACTATAGAGTCGTCGACTTGCGTATTCTGAAATGTCAAGTGTGTATATCTCGTGTTGCATATACTCGTTTATCATGCCTAATGAAGTATTGAAAGTGGATATTTTTTGATGTATGCTAGAGGCTTCAACGTTGCGTAGATCTATTTGATCTAGTTTGGGATATAATGAAATTACGACCCCATTCTCAATTATAGGTTGTTCGGCGATGGGGCTGACGACTACGTTTTCATTTCTCATCTCCCAGGCTAGTGCGTGCGCGTAGCATATATCCCCGGGAGTATCGCGTGTATTGATAGAGTGTAGTGTCGCAAGCCTACCCACTAATTTCTCGGCTGTAGACTCAATGATAGTATTGTTGTGCTCAGAGATAATCTTGCTGTCTGGTGGTATAATACCGCTTTCTTTAAGCTGCTCTAGGTTAACCATTTATGTTTCCGTCTCCAAAAAAAGTTATTAATTTGTCTCTTGCCTCATCAGTATATATAAGGTCTGCAACTCTAGAATTCCAGTATTTTCCATATTCATTCTTTAGCTCTTCTAGTAGTGCCTGATTTGTCGAGGGGCTTTCGATTATCCTCAATGCGTCGGTGTTAAAAAGGCGTATAAGAAAATGGTTCCTTATGTCATCATCCATGGCATAAGTGCAAACTAATTCTCCTAGTTTTTTTCCAACCCTTATGCGTTCACGGTGACTCCATTCCATCTGAGTAAGAGAACTTCCATCCTCGCGTCCTCTAACTGTATAGAAAGGATATCCGCTTAATACTGATACGTTTTTTGCCCTGAGAAGAGATTCGGCCATAAAAGGGATGTCGTCACCTGAAGGTAGAGTGTCGTCAAAACGTATCTCATGGCTATCTAAGAAATCTCTTCTACACATTTTCCAAATACCTAATGATTTATATATCCCTGATTTTACGATATCTACAGCATAACAGGTTTTCTGCAGCATGGATTTTGGCACATTACGGTTTAGGCCTTGTAATTGAAATGCTACGACGTCAGATTGCCTTTTTTGGGTAAACAAAGAAAGACGTCTAATTGTATCTAGTCCTAGAAAATCATCCGAATCAAGAAATAATACATAGTCTCCTTGTGCGCGGTCTAGGGCGATGTTTCTGAGCAAGCTTGGCTTCCCGGTGTGTTCGTGCCATACAATATCTAGGTTGTGAATTTTTCCGCGGTAGCCTTTGATAATCTCCTTGGATGCGTCGGTTGATCCATCATCAACCATTACCATCTCAATGTTATCTTGGCTTGAAGTCTGATCTGCAACAGACTGCAAACATCTATCCAACCACCGCTCACAGTTGTAGTTTGGCGTTACTATACTTATCATACCTTATTTCCTCTGACGTCAATTAGTTTTTGTCGGATTGCGGTTGAACTTATTATTAGGTTAGGGCTATTTTGGGGCGTCATAATATAGCGTCTTTCAGATATCGCCTTTTGCAGCCATTCCTCCTGCGCAGCTTCGTACATGTGCTTTTCAAAACTTGGTCTTATTACACAGACTGCACGATTATTGTCTAGGTGTGGGCGCATACTTCTTATTTGATCCGAGCCGACAACAAGAACAATCTGATAGGCGAATACTCCAAGTTTTTGTTTAATAGTTTGGATCACTTCTTCACTAATAGATTTTTCGGGTGGAATTGAGCCGGTAATGTCGTCGACAAATGTAGGTACGCCAATATTGTTCTTGACTGCTTGAAATTCAGCAACACGCCTAGAGAAATTCCACTCCCCATGTTTATCATCAAGTTTTATGGATACGTATGCATCGCTATTAGGTGCAAAGACGACCGCGTCCGTCTGTCCAAAATAATCATTTACAGCTTTCTTAGCGGTTCTCATTGCATCAAGGTGTCCATAATGAACAGGCGCAAAAGACCCCACCATGGCGAGTACTAAACCTTTTACGTTTATTGGACTATGAATGTAGGAAAATCTTTCTATGCTCATTATAACATACTCTGTAATTTCATATACTTATATCATATATTTTTCTATAACACAATTATAACTTTGCTAAAAATAGCGTATTAGTAAACAGACTGACTATAGAGACGGCTCGCCACGTTCATCAAACAATAGCTGGAGCTCAAGGGTTTATCTACTTTCGCCTTCCCCGTGATATGATAATGATATGAAACGAAAACTTGGGCAGTGGGCGGCGGCACACGAGTGGTGGGCGCTGGGTATGATAGTAACAGTATTCTCAGGGGTGGTGCTCGGTAATATGACGCGGTGGTCGGTTTGGTTCGACGAGGCTTTTAGCGCGTATTTAGCGCGGTTTAATATCGTAGAGATTGCGCATTTTACTTCGCTCGATGTCCACCCGCCGCTGTACTATTGGCTGTTGAAAGGCTGGACAGTTATTTTTGGACATAGCGCGCTCGCAGTTCGTTCGCTAAGCTTGGCGTTTGCGCTTGTCGGATTGGTCGGGCTGTATGTTGTTGTGCGCCATATTACGAGGCGATCGCCGTATGCGCTGGCTGCAGTAGCAGCGGTAGCGCTGACGCCGGTTTTTGTGCGATTTTCGCACGAGGCGCGCATGTACACGCTAGTGTTTGCGATCGTGATGTGGGCGACATATGTATTGCTGCGTGCAATGAAAACAAATCGCCGTTGGCTGTGGGTTTTGTATGGTGCACTGTTGGCGGTTGGTATGCTTACGCATTATTTTGTAGCGTTGGCGTGGCTCGCGCATTGGGCGTGGCGGTATCGCGAAGTATGTGCCGGTCGCGTGAAGAAGTTTTTCGCGCGCGAGTGGGTGTGGTGTCACGTGTTGGCGGTCGGCTTGTTCGCAGTATGGCTACCAACGGCAGTACGCCAATTTGCGACGATACAAGTTGGGTTTTGGATTCCGCCGATTACGCCGCAGACGCCGATTAATTATTTGACAGATATGCTGTTCTACCGCGAAGTCGCGCAAATGGATGGCTGGTGGGCGATTGCGGCGTTTATTGCGTTTGCGGTCGTTGGCGCGGTGCTGTATTTTGGGCTGCGGCAATTTATTCGGCAATCGCGAAGAGGCGGCGTGGCGCTATTTGTATCGCTCGCTGTTGTACCGCCAATTTTGCTGATACTTTTGTCGATGCCGCCACTGAGTTCGTCGTTCATTGATCGCTACGTGTTGTATGCGCAAATTGCACTCGCGGTAATTATTTCAGGGTGTTTGCTTGCGGCGGCGAAAACGCATCCGGTACTCATGCGGCACTGTACGATTATCCTTATTATTGTTGCGCTCGCTGGTATCGGCAACGTGTATTATTACGGTAATTACAATAAAAATACCAATAAATCGATTCGCGCATCGGAACTTATGGCGAATATTGCCGAGGCAGGTAAGGCGGGGCAGCCCGTTGTTGCCGCGTCGCCATGGGTATATTACGAGGCGAGCTTTTACAGCAGCAATACGCACCCAGTTTATTATCCAGCATCAACAATCAATGAAGATTACGGGTCGCTCGCTATGCTTAAAGAGGATGATACAGGAAAAATTGCCGATTTAGCAGCATTTGCTAAGCAGCACCGTTACGTCTGGTATATCAACGTAACCGAAAAAGAAATTGAGCCGCCCGTTGCGTCGTGGAAGCTCGTGAAAAAGGTTGACGCATACGACTCGATTAACCGCAGCGTCGAGTATCGCGCCGGATTGTATGATACTAGCGCGGAATAACTGAAAACAGAAATTTGCGGCGCACCGCCGTCCATACAAGCATAATCGCGGCAACAGAAAGGGCAAGATTGATGAACCATGGCGCGGCAGCGGTAAACGGCTGCGGCGGCAGTATGAATAAATGGGCAAAGTATACGATAAATGCTTCTATCGTATAGACATACAACGAATTCGTGCCAAGCGGCATGAGCAGCCAACCCAGGTATTTCGCGATGATTTTCTCATAGCGGCGCACGAGTGCAAATAATCCCCAGAAACAAATCACGCCGAATGCGAGGCGTGGAATCGGCAGGCGGTCTTTGTCAAAATATTCCATATTGTACTGATTGTGCCAGGCGGCGAACGGCTCAACGTGCCAATAATTCGCGTTGAGCATGAGTAAAAAGTTGACAGTAAACCCGAGCAAAAACAGCGCGGTAATCGTGCGCGCAATTGCTCGCCGCTGCCATGCATGAAGTGTGCGCCGCCACCAGCGCGTGAGCGCCGGCCAATAAAATCCGACAATAAACCCAGAGTAAAATACTAGCTGCCACGAAAAAGGCAGCCATGTCTCGCCGCCAGGCGTTTGCGTGTAATACCACCACAGCGCGATGTTTATGATCGTAACGATATACCATTTGCCGCGGCGAAGGAGCCATAGTGCAAATGGCGCGCCCGCTAGAAACAGCGCGTAATAGCGCAAAAAATCCGCCCAGCCGTAGGTGTATTGCAGTGTGATTGTTTGCCATACGACCTGCCAAAACGGCGTGCCGGGCGTAGCGGCGCCGTATTTAATTTCTGGATTGTGGTAGAATAGCCAAGCGGCAATTGTAAATAAAAGTGTGAGAATAATTGATTCAATGTATAATTGCACGCTCCGTTTAAGCAATAATTTCGCGGCAGTACGTAATGGTTTGTTCAGCAATTTCCGTCCGCGCACGATGCCGAGCACAAGTCCTGAAATTGCAAAAAATCCTTCAGCGGTAGAAATATACAGTAGCCCGCGCCCCGTGAAAATATCAAGACCGCTCGGATAATATGCCAAATGGTCAAGCAAGATAACGATCAAAAAGAAACCGCGCATTAGATCGAATGCGCGAATGCGCTCAATGTGTGGTTCTTCAATTGATTGCGGTGCGGGACGCGCCATAGTTATCCATTATACTCTTTCTAATTCTTGAAAATGCGCTGAAAATTTAGCCGACTTGCAACCATTCTAGGGGTAGGATTATCTTTCTAATTCTTGAAAATGCGCTGAAAATTTAGCGCGGGCGGCGCTGAGCGGTATCGCGGGCTAGCATAGCGAAACGATCTTCAATGACTGTTGGCGTAAAGTCGCCGAATCTGCGTGTAACAGCTTGTTCGATCAACCAATCGGCGATTGCCGGATTTTTTGGCAACAGCGAGCCGTGTAAATATGTGCCGATAACATTGCGGTAGCGTGCGCCTTCGGTCTCGTCCCGATTATTGTTGCCAGCGCCGCGAATCACTTGGCCGAGCGGGTGAACGTTTGCCCCTAGTGTTGTGAGTCCTGAGTGGTTTTCGTAACCGACGATCAGTCCAAATTGCTCGCTTGACGTGACGATATTGCCGATGAGGCGTTCGGCGCCGCCGACAGTTTCGGCATCAAGCAGCTTAATGCCGGAAATCATTTCTCCATCTTTGGTCTTGAAAAAGTTGCCAAATAGCTGGTACATGCCGCAAATTACGAGCATCGGTACGCCGTCGTTGGCGAGTGCGTGCAAGGC
>CAJPSU010000023.1 GCA_905373345.1 Candidatus Saccharimonadota bacterium | reverse complement strand
GTAAATCCACTTCAACTGGCGCCAGCATTTTTTGCAAACTGATGAACTTCTTAGCATTAGAAGTTACAAAATAAATTTGTTTGTTATTGCCCATATAGAATCCTTTCTACTAAAGCCGCGAACCTGCTCCATAATCGCGTCAGCAACTCGCGATGTGAAACTTTACCTAAATCCACCCACTCCACCAGCGCACTCTAATCATCGATACCAAGCAGCTTTTTAGGCTAGTGAATAAACGCGTTGGCAGCTATTTTAGTCATCATTTATCAACCCTATCGCATTCCACCGTTACTATAATACTCAAGAATTCGAATATCTCTCAATACCATAAACTTGGTACGATAAATTGAGTCATATTTTGATTGTTTCAGCTCGCCCAACGACCGCCTCATAGCCTCTAAAGCTTGCAACTTGGGTAGCCACACAAATTCTGTCCCCTCATCTTTTTCTTTGTCGGTCAAACTTCTCGAATCAAGCTCATCAACCTTTTTAGCAACATAGACAAATGAAAGTTGCTTGAAATTTTCTTGCGATTTATATTCGACCGCCGTGCCCAACTCTTCAATAATCTCTACCATGCAACCCAGTTCTTCCCGGCACTCCCGAATAAACGCCGCTGCAGGATCCTCGCCCTCATCGATGCCGCCGCCCGGCAATTTATACTCATTTTTAAGAGTCTTGTGAATCAAGGCAATATCGCCTACACCATTCAATACAATTCCTCGCGCGCCTAGCCGCACTGTCGGCGGCTGTGAATTATCTTTCGATTTTATTCCAATATCCGCATCAGTTATGGTCGCTATTTCTTGCAGCGCGCTGGTATCTTTAGTATTATACGTAAAAATTCATTTTTCTCCCTTCGTGCAGAATAGACTTATATATCATTTCTGTTATTAGTATACTCTGATTGTGCAGCAATAAGTCTGAATCATTTGATTTGTTATTAATAAAATCAACAAAGCACTTTTCGCGGGCTTTTTCATTGTATCCTATAAATTCGTTATTTTGTCTCTTGTATAAATCTGCTATGGTAATTTTCTCAAAAGGTTTACCTCCTATGAGATCCGCGTTACGAAATATGTAAATATCAAAATGTTCTATATCTCCGACCTCATGACCACCATGCAGATCTCTATCTTTCGTCTCATACGCCTGATAACTATGAACCTGGATGTTAAATAACGGACCAACACAAATATTTAGTCGCTCGTGGCGTATCCTACCATTTGATTTATACGTATCTTCAGGCAACTCAACCCACGACCTCCTGCTCACTCCGGATTGCATTAAATTAAGCGTGCATGTCGTAACAGTCTTATTGTCACGATAAAACTTTATAACACTATGAATATCAAGCTCGCCGTAATCGCGAAACTTTTGCCTATCAGCCAAAATGTTAGCAAATTTATTCGTGTGCAAGATTTTCTGATAATTCTTATTGTCAAAATTATACATAAAATCCATTGGACGATAACTCTCAGAATAAACGCTGCATTTGTTGATATCTTTATCTTTAACGCTATTGTTCACATCTAACAACCACGTTAACAAGTCTATAAAATGATACCCGCTATGGAATAATTTTCCGTAGCCATACTTATAAGGGTGATTTTCTCGATATATAAATTCGTCTGGCATATTCCACATTCCGTCACTGTGAAATATATCTATATAACTTATAGGCACATTGTATCGTTCAACGATGTCTTTTAGCGTTTTTTTCACGAAGATGTAGCCTTCATGAAACCTACGCTGGCATTGAATACTGAATATCAAGTCATTATTGTATGATTTTTGTATTTTGTATTTAGAGCATAAGTCATTGTATTCTAGTCGTATCTTCTCGGCTTGCAACGAACTATTTATTACATCAACTGGTGCTGTGATAGGTTTGTCCATCAATATATTGATGTTATTTTCTATCAAAAAATCCGCATAAGCGAGGTGTGCTTTTGGCTCAGTTGATATAATCGCGTGCGTTACATTTGAACCTTTTATGTATCCTAATAGTTGAGCCGATATTTCAGTAGAGAGCTTATCGCTATCTTTTTCCTTATCATCAATAAACAAGCACGGAACATCTGTTATGCCATAGGAATGCAAGTATTTCTCTACAATATCCTTCTGCGACACTAAATCAACGACCAAGGCTGGCTTTATGTAATATCTTTCCAGAAACCGTAAGTATATACGATTAGCGTGCGGACCCAGTCCCACGAGTAAAATATTCATCATGTACTCTCCTTGTATGTATATCTATGGGTGCCAATCAAAAAAAGCGACCACACGCTTAGTCGCTAAACTTCTACAAATAAGCTTTGAGACTTATCCGCGCACATGGTCGCATCTTTTGTCTCAAAGCACTATTTGTCCAATGCTTCTTTGTAGAAGTTTAGCGGTTACGATTACACCAGAGATACAACAAGAAAGAAAATCGCCTAGAGTTTTCATTCCCGGCTTTGTAATCAAAGTTATTATTTTGTGACGATAGCTCCAACCCAGTTTTATTCAGGATTTTGCAGCTCTACATGCGATAAATTGCCTTAGTGGTTTCGTCAATCTCACTTTTCAGTTGTGGAAACGGCACGCCTTCGCGCGCTGTCACGCCCTCAAAAATCCAAAACACCCGCTCGCTCCAGCCCCAGCCGCACGCCGGCGGCATACCGTATTCCAGCATCTCCACGTAATCAATGTCTAACATCATTGCCTCATCGTCGCCAGCGTCGCGCATTCGCTGCTGCTCGACGAAGCGGTTCAACTGGTCGATCGGGTCGTTTAATTCCGAAAAACCATTGCCTAGCTCGCTGCCAGCGATAATTGGCTGAAAGCGCTCCACCGACTGTGGGTTGTCTGGGTTTGCTTTAGATAACGGCGAGATAAACTTCGGCGTATTAACCAGCCAGACTGGCCCCGCCACACTTTTACGAATATTTTTCCAAAGCTTATCAATACCGCGCGGAATAGAATCAGTTTTTTCGACCTCAAGTCCATGTTCTTTGAGTTTAGCAGCCACTTCGTTTATTGTTGTGTTGTATACATCAATTCCGTAATGCTGAGCGATCACCTCAGCATAATCCCAGACATCCCATTTACCGCTCATATCAACGTCAAACTCGCCAAGCCGAAATCGTAATGTGCCAAAGGTTTTTTGCAGCACATCCTTATACATCTCCTCCATGAAACGCATGCCCTGCCGCCAGTCCCAATAAGCAGCGTACCATTCCATAGCGATGTGCTCAGGCAGGTGTTCGTCGCTGTAGTTCTCATTGCGAAAGCGCGGACCAAGGTCATAGACTTTCTCAAAACCGGCGCCAATCAAACGCTTGAGAGGCAATTCATGGCTAATACGCAAGTAAAACTGCTGGTCGTCCAGCGCGTCCATATGGGTCACAAACGGGTTGGCGTCAGCGCCGCCGGTAGTGTGCTCTAATACCGGCACATTCACCTCGGTAAAGCCGTGCTGGTTGAGATAATCGCGCGTCGCCTGCCAAAACCTGCTGCGGCGGATGAAACGCTGGCGCACTTCGGGATTGACGTTCATATCGACATAGCGGCGGCGGAATCGCTCTTCTTTATTATCAAGCTTCTCCGGCATCGGGCGCAAAGATTTTGTTAGCAATCGCAATTCATGCACGCCGACCGACTTTTCGCCAGTTTGCGTGGCCACCATTTCCCCTGTTGCCTGAACGAAATCGCCAGTATCAAGTAATTTTAGCTGCTTCATGCCCAGTACGCCGCGGCTTACATCCAACCCTGCCACGTCATCTTTTTGCAAATACAACTGCACGTCGCCGCTCGCATCGCGCAATTTAATAAACGCTAATTTGCCAAAGCTGCGAATTGACACGATCCGCCCCGCCACGCTGACCGTCTGCCCTGCCAGCTCGTCAAATTTTTTAACTACTTCGGCGCAAGTATGCGTCCGCTCAGCGTGCGCCGGATACGGATTAACGCCTAGCTCACGTAGTGCAGCTAATTTCCGCAACCGTTCATTTCGATAATCTTGTAGTGTCGCCATAATTATCTTTAGTATAACAGATTAGCTATTAGTCCGCATAAAAAACGGTCGCATAGTGCTATGAGCGACCGCTTATGTTTTATCTATTGCTCGGGAACTTACGCGATTGATTTAATCGTATACACCATCTCGCCTTTTGGCGTCGTGATCGTCGCGGTTTCACCAACCGATTTACCCATCAATGCAGCGCCAAGCGGCGATTCATCACTAATTTTACCGCCGATCGGATCAGCCTCGACCGGTCCAACCACCGAATACTCCATTGTCTTGCCGTTCGCTTCAATTGCCACGCGGCTGCCAAGACACACCGTATGGTTCGCGCCGCTCTTGATTTCCTCGGCGTTTTGCAAAATATCTTCAATTTCAGCGATGCGTGTTTCTACGAGTCCCTGCTCCTCGCGGGCGCTGTCGTACTCGGCGTTTTCGCTTAAATCGCCATACTCGCGCGCTTCAGCAATTTTATCGGCAATTTCGCCGCGGCGGCCTTTCAGATCCGCCAATTCCGCCTCTAGCTCGTTACGTCCCGCTTGTGTAATCTGATACGTTTTCTTCATGCCTATTACCTCCTGCTTACAGACCCCATCAAGGGATGGCCTAATCCATCTGATTAGTACTATTATCCCGCAATTTCGAGTCACCTTGATGAGATTACTTCAGTGTAGCAAGCAGTTCATCTGTCGTCAAGAGTTGCTGCTTACCGCTTACACGCGCGACAACTTCCCATTTTTTACCGTCAAGCAAACGATCGCTTACCGTCACGCGCAGCGGGATGCCCATCAATTCGGCGTCGGCAAATTTAACACCTGGACGCTCATTACGATCGTCATACAATACCTCAACACCTTGTGTCTTAAGCAGCTCATACAGCTCGTCAGCTGCAGCGCGCGATTTCTCGCCAATTTGCACCAGGTAGACTCGCGCCGGCGCGATATTTTCTGGCCAAATTAATCCTTTTTCGTCAGCAAACTTTTCGACGATCACACCCATGACACGCGTGATACCAATACCGTAGCTGCCCATGTACGCATACTGCTGCACGCCATCACTGCCTGTGAAGACGAGATTCATCTCTTCAGACTTTTGTGTACCGAAATTAAAGATATTACCGACTTCCGCTGTTTTAACTTTTTCTAACTCGCTACGATCAATGCCAAGCTCTTTCACAGCGTCGTCCAGCACTTCCTCGTTCACCGCAATATTCTTACCGCGATGCAAATAGATATAGTCCTCGCCCGCTGTGCAAATCGTCTGAAACTCGTGGCTAAATTTCGTAAAGGCACCGCCGCTCGCAAACGTCACATACGTATCATCACCAATGCCAAATCGATCATAGCACCGCTTGTATGCCTCAATCACTTGATTGTAGTATGTATCTAAATCTTCCTTCGTCGCATGCACTGAATACATATCTTTCATGATAAACTCACGCCCGCGCATGATACCGCTTTTGGCGCGCAGCTCGTTGCGCAGTTTATTCTGGAATTGATACACGCTGATCGGCAAATCCTTATAGCTTTTTAGATAGCTCCGCAGCAACTCAACGATCGGCTCTTCATGCGTCCAGCCAAACCCAACATCTGTGCCGTCTTGCAATGTAGACTTAAACCACACATCAACCAGCTCATCACTCCATCGTCCAGTCTCCTGCCATAACTCTTTGCGCTGCAGCGTACTCATGATTAACTCTTGGCTGCCAATCGCATTCATTTCCTCGCGCACAATTTGCTTGATGTTTTCAAGTACACGTAGACCAAGCGGCGTATACGAGTACACGCCGGCCATCGTCTTAAAGACAAAGCCGGCACGAATCAGCAGCTGCGCATTGCGTGCCACCTCATCGGCAGGCGCTTGTTTTGTTGTTCTAGTGAAATTTTTCGATAATCGCATATTCTGTATTGTACCCTGCTCTCTAGCGCTTGCCTAGCCTCTCTGCATATCACGCCGCTACAAACACAACATAAAATGCAACGAAATTTTTGATAACATGCACTAAAAATCCCGCCCAAATGCTTTCAGTTTTCTCGCGCAATACGCACATCACCAGACTTAGAGCAAATACATCAACCGCAACGTTCCACTGCATATGCGCCGCTCCAAACAATGCGCTTATAATTATTGCCGCCAGCCACCAGGGCAATTGCAGCGAACGCAGCCGTCCGTACAATATACCACGAAACAGTAATTCCTCGAAAAATGGCGTCGCGATAACAAGCACTAAAAACGCCATTAATAAATCATACGAATATAGCTTGCCGAGCCCCGTATCCTGCGCCTGGTTGATATCAAACCCCGGAACTGACCGCGCAATCGCGAGTAGCAGAACAGTCAATACGAGATACGCAAATACCCCGACAATACTTAGCCCGATATCACGCCAATCAAGCAGCCGCCACAGTCCCATATCGCGGCGCGAAAGCGTCTGCCGCAAGCGCCAAGCGCCTGCAAGCAAAAGTGTAATGACAATTATGTACGCCACGACATGTTGTGCTAACACCAACACTGTCTGGTTTGCAAACGGCAAAGCACCAATTTTTTGCAATACCAAGAATAGCCCGCTCGACAAGTATGCCGCTACAACATACGCAGCAGCCATGCCGCCAATCCACGCCGCCACGCCGATCCACTGCGCTTTGTCAAACGCAAGATGCGGCTTTTTGAGCACTACCTTCATAATAATTTCACCACATCTGATATTGTTACCAGCACAACCAGAACCAGAAGCACTAAAAATCCTGTGCCGTGAATTTTTTCTTCGCGCTCTTTGGTGAGCGGTTTTTTCAATAGCCGAAACACCGCCGCCACAAACCATCGCCCGCCGTCAAGCGCTGGAATTGGTAGTATATTCATCACCGCAAGCGTGAGCGATATAAGCGCCGTCATCATCACGACGTAACGCATACCCGCGCGCTCCGCCGCCGGAAACAGGATACCAAATATACTCAAGGGGCCGCCGACGCTTTGGCTCGCCGAACTTAGTTTTTGGTTTGCCTGTTTTTGCGCCGAGTCGTTTGGCATCAGTTTCATAACTAAGCCGGACACGCCGTCGCCGATCACCTGCCCCAACCCTTGCAGCGTGATTCCCGTCAGCTGCGCTGTCACGCCAATACCGACAATCGGCGCCGACCATGTTGATTGCGTAAATCGCTCCTGCGACAAGCCAGCGCCCAAATAACCGCGCTTGTCGTCATTCGTGTTGCGAAGCGCTACGTGCGCTACCCGTTCCGCGCCATCGCGTTTATACGCCACACGCACCATCTCGCCCTTATGCGCCGCAGCCGCCTCTGAAAGCTGCGCGCTTGTCTCAATTTTTTCGCCGTTCACGGAAATAACCGCATCGCCTGACTTCAGCCCCGCGCTCTCCGCCGGCAAGTCTTTCTCAACGCTCGCAAGCACAACGGGATTATAGACGACATGCGTATCGCCCGCCACGGTAAACTGATGCGGAACAAGCTGCGGCAGCCCACCAAACCATGCCAATAGCATCAGCAGTACTGCTGCAGTCAGCCAATTCATCGCTACGCCAGCGAGCAAAATTTTTGTTTTCTGCCAAAACGTCGCCGCACCGTAATCGCCAGGTTTTTTATCATCGTCATGTTCGCCCCGCAATTTCACAAACCCGCCAAGGGGCAGCCAATTCACGCTGTATACTACGTTTTTGCCCAAAAAACTTTTCTTTACTTTCTTTTTGTACGCCGCCGGCGGAAATCCGATACCAAATTCCTCAACGCGCACGCCGTTCCGGCGCGCCACCAGCGCATGCCCTAATTCGTGCAGCACCACCAAAATCGTGAGTGCAATAACTCCTATCACAATACCCCACACTAAATTCATTTACCCTCCAAATCGCCGTGATCGTTTTGCGTATTCTTTTAGTATAGCGGTTACGTCGCGCTTTGTCATGTCGGGCCAAGCTTTTTTAATAAAGATCAGCTCGCTGTAAGCGCTGCGCCACAGCATGAAATTACTTAAGCGCTGCTCACCGCTTGTCCGCACGATCAAGTCGCACGGCGGCACATCAGGCGTATATAAGAACTGCTCGAAAATCTGTGCCGTAACTTTTTTCTGCGCCGACAATGTTTTGCGCAGCCGATTCACCGCGTCAATAATCTCTTGGTGTCCGCCATAATTGAACGATAAAATAACCGTGCCATTTGTTAAGTCTTTCGTCGCCGCTTCTGCCTTATCAATCGCCTTCTTAACACGCCGGCTTAAACGTATGCGCGTCCCTGCCACACGCAGCCGTATACCGCGCTCAACGAAAACCGGCAAATCTTCCGATAGTAATTTCACGACCAAATCCATCAGATATTTCACCTCCGGACCGCTTCGGTGCCAATTTTCGGTGCTAAATATATACGCGCTCACGTACGGCACGCCGCGGTCGATTGTATCAAGCACGATGTCTTTGACTTTCTCGTACCCAGCCTCGTGCCCCGCCTGCGAATCAAGCCCGCGCGCTCTTGCCCAACGCCGGTTGCCGTCAACGATATAACCGACATGCGTCGGAGTACTGCTTCGCTCGCTCATTTAGACTGTCAAGATATCCTTTTCTTTTGCCTTGAACGTCGCTTCCAGTTTGTCTTGAAATTCGCCCATCAAACG
>CAJPSU010000022.1 GCA_905373345.1 Candidatus Saccharimonadota bacterium | reverse complement strand
TTATCGATAGACTACCGAGCATGGTTCCTGTCCTAGATGATATTTCAGAAAGCGACTATCGAAAAATCTATGCAGCCTTTAGAAAACTTTGCAAAAGCTCTGGTTTAGAGTTGAGAGTACTAGAGGACGAATCTAACTCCGTCAAGCAGGTTATTGCAGAATGGACAGATCAACCCAGAGAAGGTATCAGGAAAGTTCGCGAGCAATAGAAGAATTAAAGGTGCACTCTTGATAAGCAACTTTTCAAAACTTCTCAACTGAGCGAACTACTGTGATGATATATACAATGTAGTTTTTGTAACCAGGCGATTAGAGGCTGATCTGTAGCAACTATTGACTTTATTGGCAATATATTATACAATACTAGATATGAACAACGAACTGCCTAGAATAGAGCGCGACCCACAACTACCCGGAGAGTATGCCGCTACACTGAGAACGCAAGCTGACACCAACCCGACGACAGGCGAGATCGTGGGGTATTCACAGACGCTTACTTTTAGCAGTGACCCGCTCGACTCATTGCTTACGCTGGAAAAAGGGAGCGGAGGGGTTTTAGAGTATAGTCTGACTCAAGGAGTAACGCCTGAGCTAGAAAGTTACATTCGCCGCAGCAGTGAGCCACAAAGCCCTCGTACGGATATCCAGAACGCTCAAGTAATGTAGCATTTACATCAAGTCCATGATAGCCTTGAGGCACTTTTACTCGTAATAAGTATTTGTACGGGTCGTTCGTACCAAACGCAAAACTTCGTCCAACGGTATTGTCGCGACTCATCGACAAAAACCCCTTGTCATTGAACGTATCGCCAACAGCCATTTGATTTTTCAAACCAAAACCGCGATAAAGTATCGTGTCGTTGCCGAGAGTGGACTTTGCAATCATCTTATCTAACCGCTTCACTGCCTCAGCGGCGTGAGGACTAATAGTCGTTCCTGTTCGGAGATGCTCGTTAATTTCCTTATAGTAAATCCCCTGGTACATCAATAGAGCCTCGGTATCGACTTTAGTAACGCCTTTCGCTAGCATGCCAGTATCAATCAGCTCCTGCTTGCGCGTTGTTTTGAGATACTCTACCTTATCGGCGAGCGCTTCATTCTTCATGCCGGTAACTTCGGGTAATTTGTAGTCGTCCGACATCTTACGTATCATCACCCATATACAACGGCAGTTGAAGTGCAATGGCGGCTGCCACTTCGTCGTTTTGCGCTCTTTGGGCGTAAATTGCCTCAGTATTATATAAAAACTTTACATCTTTATATCGGATGTAAATAAAATAGCTAAAAACTTTACAAATTATTGTAAATGTAAATAAAAAATGCTAAAATCTTTACATAGTATGACTAAGATTAGCAGTAAAAATCCTAGGATTGGTGTATATAGACCCCAGCCAGAAGGGTTTAAGGCTTTTGTCTTAGAGCCGTTTCCGCCAAAAGATACACTAGTGTTCTCATCGGCTATTCAACAGAAGCATGCTGAGGCGATGCGACTCTTAGGGAAACTAGACGGCATTACAGCCTTACTGCCAGATAGAGATTATTTTTTGGAAATGTTCGTTCGCAAAGATGCTTCATCCTCAAGCCAAATTGAAGGTACGCAGGCATCTATCTCTGACGCAATCGAGGCGCTAAATATTGAGCGGCGTAATAATTTGCCGCAAGACGTTGATGATATTTTGCACTATATTGAGGCGCTTAATTATGGATTAGAGCGGGCAAAGGATTTTCCGTTTTCGCTGCGTTTCATTCGTGAGCTACACGAAAAGCTTATGATTGGTGCACGTAATACTCATAACTCTTTCCCTGGTGAGTTTCGTCGTACGCAGAACTGGATCGGCGGTACTCGCCCGGACAGCGCACGTTTTGTGCCGCCGCCTGTTCGCGAAATGAACCAGGCGTTAGACGACCTAGAAAAATTCATTCATGCTGACGATGAATACTTACCACTGATTAAAGCTGGCTTACTGCATGCTCAGTTTGAGACAATCCACCCATTTCTTGATGGTAATGGACGAACTGGGCGTATGCTCGTGACGATGTTTTTGTGGCATCGGCGATTGTTGGAAATGCCAGTTCTCTATTTGTCGACGTATTTTAAGGAGCACCAAGAGGTCTACTATGAAAAACTCAATGCTTACCATTCAGAGAACGGTAATGTTGGAGAATGGGTAGATTTCTTTTTAGATGGCGTGATAGATATCGCTAATTCATCTATTGAAACGTGCCGGAAGATAACTGAATTACGGGAACGAGACATGCGGAAAGCTCAGAAGCTTGGCAAGGCTACGGCTCCGAAAACACTTGATATGATCCGCTTTCTTTATAAAATGCCAACCGTAGGTATCGCTGATGTTGTTAATCAAACTGGGTATAGTAGACCATCAGCTTACAAACTGATAGATCGTCTCGTTGATATGAATATCCTTTATCCAGCTGACGAGAACGATGGTTATGGTAAGAAGTATACGTATAAAGATTATGTAGAAGTATTCGCAGAAGACGAACCTCTAGGATGATTTATAATAAAGAGGAAGTATAATGAACGGCTACAACGACAATATTACGAACGATCAACTAGCAAAACTCCGTCAGCTTTTTCCGGAGGTGTTTACTGAGGATAGGATTGACTGGGCGCGACTAAAGGCGACGCTCGGCGATGCGGTAGATTTGGGTGAACGCTACGGTCTCGGCTGGAAGGGTAAGAGTGATGTTTTCGCCAAAATCCAAGAGAAAACGGTCGAGACACTCCATACCGACCGAGCCAACTCCGTTGATTGGGATACTACGAGCAATATGTTCATTGAGGGCGATAACCTGGCGGCGCTGAAGATTTTACACAAGAGCTATTACGGCAAGGTGAAGATGATTTACATTGACCCGCCGTATAACACTGGCAACGATTTCGTCTACAACGATGATTTCAAGCAGACACGCAAAAGTTACGAAGCGGAAGCCGGCATCACCGACGACGAAGGTAATGTGACGCGCGACGATGGCCTATGCTCCAACACCGGCGGACACAAGCATAGCAACTGGATGAGTATGATGTATCCGCGGCTATTTCTCGCCCGCAATTTGTTGCGGCAAGACGGCGTAATCTTCGTATCAATTGATGACAATGAAGTTCACAACCTCCGCCTGATGATGAATGAGATATTTGGGGAGGAGAATTTTCAAGGGCATATACATTGGAGGAGAAGGACAAATCAGCCAAATGACCCAATGAAAATGATTGGTCTGGTGGCTGAACATATATTAGTTTATACACGAAACGCAGAGTTATATAAAAATTCTGGAGTAGGTAAGATTGCGGTAACGGGTGATTTTTCTAATCCAGATAATGATGTCAATGGTGCGTGGGCATCTAAGCCGTGGAAAACAGGATCTAGCCAGAGTGGAGTAAGGTATAAAATTCAGCTGCCTAGCGGTAGGGAAGTCTTGGATGACTGGATGGGCAGCGAAGGTACATACAGAAAGCTTTTAGAACAAGGTAGGATTTATTTCCCAAGTGGTGGTAACGGGCTGCCTAGGAAGAAATATTATTTAAGCGAGAGACAAGAAGAGGGCCAATCTGCCACAAACTGGTGGTCCAGTGATGTTTTTGGGAATAATCAAGCGGCAACTTCGGAACAAAAAGAACTATTTGATGGTAAGGTTGTGTTTGAGAATCCGAAACCCATAAGTTTAATAAAGAATATGATCGATATATCAAACGTTAGGGATGGAGATATTATCGTTGATTTCTTTGCGGGATCGGGCACGATTATGCATGCAGCGATGGAGTACTCAGTTGAAAATAATATTAATCTCAGAACTATAGCTGTACAGTTAAGTGAAGATCTTGATAAAAACTACAAAAGTGCCAACCCCAAAACGAGGCAAATTATTGAGAACGCTGTGGCAATACTTGATAGGCTAAATTTAAGACATACTATAGCGGATTTGTCACGTGAGCGGATTCGTCGCGCTGGTGCGAAAATCAAAGCTGACTTTGCCGATAAATTATCTGAAAGAAAAGCACCACTTGACCTTGGCTTTCGTGCCTACACTATCGGCGAAAGCAATTTCAAACGCTGGAACGAGCAGGTCTCGACCGCCGAGGAAATCCGCCAGCAGACGCTTGAATCAATTGACCCGCTTGAGCTTGGTGCGACCGATGATGATATTCTGACAGAGGTCTTACTCAAACGCGGCATCTCTCCATTGGTAACTATTGAGCAACGTAATAACTATCTATTCATACCGTCTGAATCACTTGCGATTTCACTTATTGCTAACATAACTGAGACTGACTTTGCCCGTTTGCTTGACAGTGGTGCCGAACAAATCGTCCTGCTATCGCGTGCATTTGGCGATGATGCGAACTTGAGAGCAAACGCAATGTTGCAGGCAGAGCAGCGTGGTGTACGGGTGGAGGTGGTATAGCTATGGCAAAGTACAACATTTATAAGATAGATGATCTTGATGGACTTCAGGAAAAACTTAGGCAAAAAGAATACAAGTCTGTCGCTGAATATAAATCAAGCAACGTTAGCTTTAATTTTTGTATATCACAAGAATACAGTGATGTATGGTGGTCTACTCAGTATAAGCCCATCCTACCTGAAGAATATCATGATCTAAAGGCTACGACATATTCAGCGATACTAATTGCTCTTATTGAAGAATCCGTTTATGCAGTGTCTATGGGGCGCAGTTTTTCGATCATTGATGACTATTGCGATCAAGAATTTGGAATAAATGTAGCACAACGCATAGGTGATGGGTCTAAAAGTAAAATGAAAAGCTCTATTTTTAATGGGGGGATTAAAAGTAGATCAATAACCAGTAATGTTGATTATAGTAATTTAGATTTTACTGCCGGTGAATCAATTAATCTGCTGAAAATGAAAGCTGAGAATGATAAAGATTTTGGTAGGTCTGCTATCGTATTTGGTTCAAGTATTCAGCTAGCTAATATAGATATTAGTGCGCGTGAACTAGGATTTTTAATTGAAAAGGTAAACGAAACATTGGCTTTGGATGTAAAATTTAAGGTTCCACGATCTAAAATAGTGATTAATCCAGAAAAGATAAAAAAACTAAATGACAACCTAGTCAAGGCCATTGAGAATGGCGGGGATGATTATAATATAGGTTTTTACGATTTTGATAATTTTGGTGTGAATATATTCTTTACAGATGATGTCATATGGCAATTTAAATACAAGGGGATTATATATGAAGACGAATATAGTTCTATTAGTATAGACACTATAAAAAGGTTCTGTGACACAAATAATTTTCTGCTCAGGGGCATATTAAAGGATCTAAAACTTGTTGTAAGATCTGATCAAGGGCGCACTTTTACTAAAGAACTAATATACTTTATTGATTATCAAGATGATGATACGAGGTGTTATCTTGAAAATGGTAGATGGAAGGAATTTAATAATGACTATTTAGAAGATCTCCAATTTTGGGTAAAGAAGATAGAGATAGCAACTCGTGACATTAACTTTAATGAAGAAGACTTCTTAAATTGGTGCTCGCGGGAGAAAGAGAGTGGGAATCCTGCCTACAAGGAGCTTTACTATAATAAGGTACTAAGCGAGAGAGGGGAATATCAACTATATGATCGGAAGATAGATTTTAAGCTCAAAAGGAATATAGAGATATGTGATGTATATGATCCGCTTAATAAAAAAATAATTGTCACAAAGCGAGGAGATGCAAGAAATTTGGGCTACGCCCTGGATCAAGCTAGTTCAGTCATATCGTTAATATCAAATGGTAGATATATTCCAAGCGATGGTGGATATATAGAAGTCGATGAAGTTGAGCTTTGGCTAATATTCACCAATAGGAGTAACCCGATACAGAGTTTAATGGATATAAGATCATTTACTTTTTTGTCAAAGATCAACGCGCTGTATGCAATGTGTCGAGAGAAAGATCTTAAGTTTAGCGTAAGCTTTTCCTATGAGAGAAGGTCGGCTTGATGAAGCTCAAATTCGTATTTAACCGACAATACCAGCTTTACGCTATCAATTCGGTGAGGGATATTCTTATTGAGCGACAGCTGGATGAAGCAGATTTTGGCGAGCACAAAGTTGTCGGGTCGGAGTACTTAAGCGGGACAACGGAGTGACAGCATGATGATGAAAAATACTCCAGCTAATTTTCTGCTGTATAAAACTACTGACAATAAAGTCTCCATCAACGTTCAGATTGAAGGTGAAACGGTTTGGCTGACACAAGATCAGATGGCTGAGCTTTTTGATAAGTCAAAACCAACAATCGTAGAGCATTTAGGCAATATTTTTGAAGAGGGTGAACTGGACGAGAACTCAGTTGTTCGGAAATTCCGAGTAACTGCTGCTGATGGGAAGAGTTATAGCGTTAAACATTATAATTTAGATGTGATTATCTCTGTTGGCTATCGCGTTAAATCCTTGCGCGGTACGCAGTTCCGCCAATGGGCAACCAAGCGATTGCGTGAATATATTGTCAAAGGATTTACGATGGACGATGAACGCCTCAAGCAGGGCGGCGGTCGTTATTTCAAAGAATTACTCCAGCGTATTCGTGATATTCGTTCAAGCGAACGTAATTTGTACCAACAGGTGACAGATATTTATGCAACGAGCATTGATTATCAAAAAGATTCTGATATGACTAAAAAGTTCTTTGCGACGGTGCAAAATAAGATGCACTATGCGGTGCACGGTAAAACTGCAGCGGAAATGATTTATGATCGTGCCAATGCTACGCAGCCGAACATGGGACTAACGAACTTTAAGGGTAATTACATAACAACCGATGACGTAGCGGTAGCAAAAAACTACTTAAACGAGGATGAGCTAAACGAGTTGAATTTGATAGTGTCGCAATACCTTGATTTTGCTGAGCTCCAGGCAGCTCGCCGCAAAGCTATGACAATGCAACAGTGGATTGATAAACTAGACGAGTATTTACGCGTAAACGACTCAAAACTGCTTAATAACGCTGGCAAAATTAGCCATAAACGAGCAATAGAAAAAGCCAAGCGCGAATTTGACGTATACCGCCAAGACGAAATGCGGCGGCTGGAGAGTGATTTTGATAAGGTAGTAAAAGAAATAAGGACTGATAATTCTAATGAAACTTAAATTCGACCCCAATCAACAATACCAACTTGACGCCATTCAAGCAGCCGTGGATGTCTTCGCTGGGCAGAGGAAACTGGACGGAACGAGTTTTGGCGGGCAAGAGACTTTGGCTTTTGATGGACAGCAGTTGAGCTTGGAAGCGGCAGTAGCGCGCGGAAATATTTTGGAATTGTCAAATGAGCAACTTATCAAAAATACACATGCGGTTCAGGAACGAAATAAGCTTAAAAAGAGCGACGTTACTACTGATAAAATTACCAACAAAAATGTGCTTGCACACGGTATGAATTTCTCTATTGAAATGGAAACGGGGACGGGCAAGACGTATGTATATCTGCGAACGATTCACGAGTTGTACGAGCAGTATGGCTGGAAGAAGTTTATTATCGTGGTGCCGAGTGTGGCGATTCGTGAGGGTGTGCTGAAGAATTTAGAAATTACCCGCGAGCATTTTGCTGAGCTCTACCACAAGCCAGAGATGAATTATTATGTCTGGGATAGTAAAAAGACCGGACAGGCACGTGAGTTTGCGACTAATGATACGATGCAAATCATGGTCATTACTATTGATAGTTTTGCTAAAGCGGCTAATATTATGAATAAGCAGAGTGATTACGGTCGTCCACTAGATTTCATCCGTGCGACTAGTCCGGTGGTGATCATCGACGAGCCGCAAAATATGGAGACCGAGGTGCGAAAGGCGGCGATTGAAAGCCTTAATCCTCTTTGTACACTACGCTATAGTGCCACGCATAAAAATCCGTACAATCTACTCTATCGCCTGACACCGGTTGACGCCTATGATAAACATTTGGTAAAGAAGATTGAGGTACACAGTGTGCTGAGCGAGGATAGCTATAACGATGCGTATGTGAATGTGGTAAAGCTAGAGCGCAAAGGTAAGAGCCGGATTATCGCGCATATTGAAGTTGATGCTAGCGATGATCGGGGCTTACAACGGCGAGTGGTAAAAGTGAGTCCGGGCGATGATTTGGCGGAATTGACGGGTCGTGCGGTGTATGAAAATTATGTGGTAGAGCGGATTGATTTTATCGAGCAGGCGGTAGAATTTGCTAATGGCAAGACAGTATATGTCGGACAGAAGACCGAAAGCTTGCGCGAGGAGATTTTGAAACGGCAGATCGAATTGACGATCGAAGACCATTTTGATAAGCAGAAACAGCTGGGCACGAATGTTAAAGTCTTGAGTCTGTTCTTCATCGACAAAGTGGCGAATTACCGTGAGTATACGCCAGGCGGTGTAGTGAAAGGTAAGTTTGCTGAGTGGTTTGAAGAAATCTACCAAAAAGTGGCAGCTAAACCACGCTTTGCTGGTATGCTAGACGGGCTGGCGGTCGAGATGGTGCACGATGGCTATTTTGCCAAAGACAAAATCGGGCAGTGGAAGGACTCGCGTGACACTAAGGGCGAAGGTGGCCGGACAAAAGATGATGATAGCGCATACAACTTGATTATGAAAGACAAGGAGCGGCTGCTTGATCCGAACGAGCCACTGCGATTTATCTTCAGTCATTCGGCGCTGCGCGAGGGTTGGGATAACCCGAATGTGTTTCAGATTTGCACTCTACGCCATGCCCAATCGTCT
>CAJPSU010000021.1 GCA_905373345.1 Candidatus Saccharimonadota bacterium | reverse complement strand
ATTGTGCACATTGTGCGTGCATTTGCACACGGCGACATTGTTCATGTGGAAAATAACGTCGATCCTGCGCGCGATATCGAAATTATCAATACCGAACTAATTTTGGCTGATATTCAGACGATTGAAGCGCGCCTCGCCAAACTCGCCAAAGAGGCCAAAGCTAACCCAAAAGCGCTCGATCGCGTCAACCGCTTGGAGGCAATCGTTACCGAACTTAAAGCTGGAAAGCCAATCAACGAACAATCAAACATTGAAGCGGAAGACACCGCCGACCTACATTTACTAACGACCAAACCTGTCATTTATGTGTTTAACGTCAACGAAGAAACGTTATCAAACGACGCAGCCAAGCAAGAATTACGCGCGCTCGTGCCAAAATCACGCAGTTTATTCATCTGCGCCAAATTAGAGGACGAGCTCAAAGGACTCAACGAAAGCGACGCGCTTGAACTTTTGCAAAGTTACGAAGTCTCCGAAACTGGCTTAACGCAAATGATTCACGCCGCCTACGATATCCTCGGATTACAAAGCTATCTAACTGCTGGACCGAAAGAAGTGCGCGCCTGGACAATTCATCAGGGCTGGACCGCGCCGCAAGCCGCTGGCGTCATCCACAGCGATTTTGAGCGCGGATTTATCGCTGCACAGGTCGTTAACTATCACGACCTTGTAACTGCCGGCTCGGAAGCGGCCGCACGCGCCGCCGGCAAAATCCGCACCGAAGGTAAAGATTACGTCATGCAGCCCGACGATGTCGTTGAATTTCGATTCAATGTTTCGCGCTAGTGTTCAGACTACCGAGTACAAATAAATAAAATCGTTCTTGGTTGCCGTGCGCGCCTTTTACAGCGCTATCGGCTTTATCTAGGATACGGAAAAACGAGCGCGCCCATAGTTCAAAGTCTTTAAGAATCGCGCGGCGAATCGTATTATTTTTAATTACGCCGCTCCGGTTAAGCTGCCCGCGTCCCGCTTCGAATTGCGGCTTCATCATCGCAATAATTTTTGTGTTCAAACCAGCTAGCGTACGGATGTGCGGTAAAATTTGGCGCAGGCTAATAAACGACACGTCGATCACAATAACGTCGGGCGTTTGCGCGGGCGAAAAATCACGAATATCGGTTTTTTCATGTAACTCAACGCGCGCATTCTTGCGTAGTGTTGGGTGCAATTGATTCGTACCAACGTCAACCGCGTACACAAATCGCGCACCATGCTGCAGTGCGTAATCGGTAAATCCGCCCGTACTGCTGCCGACATCAAGCACAACCGCGCCACCAAACGACACGGCAAATTTATGCGCAACGCTCGCAAGCTTGAGTCCTGCCCGACTCACGTAGCGCTCCGGCGCGTTCATTGTCACATCGCTCGCTTCATCAACGAATTCGCCTGCCTTTACCGCAGCCTGCCCGTTCACGCGTACGCGCCCTAGCTGAATCCAATTTGCCGCCTCGCTACGCGTTGCTGCTAGTCCACGCATAACCATCAATTTATCAAGCCGCTGTTTCATAGCCTTATTATACCAATCACGGATACATAATCCGTTCAATGTCGCGCGTCATCGCGGCAATAGCGCCATACGACTGCCCACGCGTTAAAATTGTCATCACATACGTACCGCGCGGATGATGTACGATCGCTGTATCATTGACATAATCCCACACAAATCCAACCTTATCCCATACCTTGCCTTTGCTACCCGCTGGAATGCCATAGCGGTACGGGTGGCGGCTCAACGAACTCAGCAACCGCTCGCGCTGCGCGCCGCCGATAAGCATCCCGCGTTCAAGACCAATCATATAGTTCGTCAGGTCGCGCGCTGATGTATGCGCTGCTTCTGGGTGCGTGAATGTCGTCGCCGCGCTAAAGCCGCGGCTATACAAATAATTGTTCAGATTTGTACGTCCGAATTGGTTCAACCACTCTTCGGCGCAGGGGTTTGTGCTCGCGATTGTCATGCGGTCAAAACACGCGTTTGTTGTCGTGCCAAGGATTGGCGTATTCCAGTCGTGCCTACCTTCATTCATCTCTTTAAACAAATACAGCGCCACATATAATTTATATGTGCTGCCGCTCACGACACTCTCAGTATCGCGCGCACCAAGCGACCATTTTTCGCCGTCAAGCTGCTGAATGCTAATCCATGTATTCCAACGGGCCTTTTTATCAATGTATGCCTGCAATCCATCACGCGTCGTCGTATAGTCGCCGCTATATGCAACCTTCGGTTGAATCTCAATCATCTCAGCAACGAACGGCGAATGTCCTGTGTGCTGCAGCAGGTATTTTGTAAGCGTCTCAATGAGCGGCGGCGCGTTGACACCCAAACCAGTTTCACCTGTTTCACGACCCACCTCGCGACCATTCTGCAGCTGAATTTTCGTCACGTCAGCAACACGCCCGGCGCGCACCGTCACAACATCCGCGAGGTACGCTTGGAGCTTCGTATCGTCAATCCGCAGCGTCGTCTTACCTGATGCGTCTGTCCCAAGCATCAGCCATTGCGCCTTTTCTTCCCGCGACGGCGTAAACGTCATGTTGTTCGCTTGAATTTGGAGCGGCAATGCAAGCGCACGTTCCGCCTGCGCGCGGACATCAGCCAGCGCTGCCGCGGTTTTTTCCGGTTGCCGCACCGTCCCAGCTACCACAATTATCGGCGTGCCGTTATAGGCAATCACAGCTGAGCGTACCGCCGCTTGCACCTGCTCCGCGCTCACCCGTACACCCAACGAATCATGCCTCGCGACCAATTGTCCGTTCTCAATTGATAGCTCGGCGTTTTCCGGCGGGCGCGTTAGCTCCGCGCTCAGCGTTCGACTGAATTCACGCAGCGGCGTATCAGAAATCTGCAGACTCCACTCACGCACTACCGGCAATTGCCATAGTATTGATCCTGGCACAAACCGCAGCCAAAACGGATATTCCATAAGCTTCGCTACCATATCGGTCGATTTTGGCTCTACGCCAACGCTTGCTAACGTACATTCTTTCGACGTCGTATTTTCGCTTGAGAACCTTACATGCGCCACCTCAAACCGGTTATTAACGCGGCCTTGCAGCTCCAGGTCAGTCTGCCAGCCAACCATCTGATCGCCTAGCCGGGCAAACGGCAACGCGCGATCAATCGGATACATCATTTGTCCAATAATTGTACTCGTTACAAGCAAAAACACCGTCCACACCATCACGCGGTGATGTTTTTTCTCGGGCATAAGCGAATAGTAGTGCCGGCTAAAATGTTCTTTCGTTTTCGCCGCGCGCCGCCGAAGCGTAGTTAAACGGTGCTTTGACGCATGTGCTGTTTGTTTCGGCTTCGTCGCCATGCTCTTTAGTATACTACTTTTTGCGCTCGCGGTATTCGCCCGTTGTCGTGTCAATTGAGATTACATCGCCAACTTTAATAAACGCTGGCACTTTCACGACAGCGCCCGTTTCAAGCGTCGCATCTTTCAAGACGCTTGAGGTCGTGTCGCCTTTAACGACATCTTCGGTATAAGTCACTTCCAGATACAGATTTTTTGGCAGCTCAACAGTAATAACGCGCTCGCCGAAAAATTGCAGCGCTAACTCGTCGCCTTCTTTCAAATATTGTTTTGCATCGCCCACAACGTCTGCCGGCAACTCAAACTGTTCGAAGCTTTCCGGATCCATGAAGAAAAACGCCGATCCATCATTATATAAATACTGCACTGAGCGGCTTGCCACCTCGGCCGGCTCAATTTTTTCCTGTCCCTTAAATGTTTTAGGAATTACCGCCCCTGTGATTAAATTCTTCAATTTCACGTTCACGATTGAGCCGCCGCGCCCCATAACTTTTTGGTTATATTCCGTAACACGGTACGGCTGCCCGTCAATCTGGCAAACAATGCCTTTTTTCAAATCGGTTGGTTGATACATACACCTCCTTTGTTTATCCTGTAGAAATGCTCGCCAGCGCACGACCAGCACGGTAGTCATGCGCTGAAAAATTTTCCACCGTTACCCTTGCGATACGAACGGCATCATCGCCAAATGGCGCGCACGTTTTATCTCGCGCGCTAGCTGCCGCTGTTGCTTGGCGGTCAAGCCGGTTTTGCCAATCGGCTCAATCTGACCGTACGGATCAATAAACCGCAACAGTGTCTTTACGTCTTTGTAGTCAAACGCGACAGGCACGTCCTTGCGTAATCGCTTTGTCATACTGAAAACTCCTTAGAATGGGATCTCGCTGAGGTCAATCGGCTTATCGTCGATATCCTCAATCACGACA
Organism: Candidatus Saccharimonadota bacterium; assembly: GCA_905373345.1. GTDB lineage: Bacteria > Patescibacteriota > Saccharimonadia > Saccharimonadales > Saccharimonadaceae > Saccharimonas. Next base: position 4,797 of record CAJPSU010000021.1, on the reverse strand, counting down.
TCTTGTGATTTGCTATTGGTTGATTGATTGCTGCTTGGCGCGCTGGGCGACGAATTATCGCTGCGTCCGCTGCCGACAAAATTGAAATCTTCGACAACGACTTCAACCGCTGAACGCTTATTACCGTCCTTATCTTGGTAACTACGCTGATCCAAGCGGCCGCTCACGAGCAGCGGCGAACCTTTATGCACATATTGCGCGATAATGTCGCCAACTTTGCCCCACGCCACACAGTTAATAAAACTGGTCTGATCTTGCTGCTGACCGTCCTGCCCGCGCCAGCTGCGGCTAATAGCAAGGCTGAAGTTTGCTACACTTTGCCCGCTCGCCGTCGTGCGCACCTCAACATCGCGTGTCAGGTTGCCCATGAGTATTACTTTATTAAACCCCTTTGCCATAAGACCTCCTCCTTATGGTTTACTATTACGCTTCCGAATCACTGCTCGCTTCGCCGCGTTCTTCAGCGCGCTTTTTTGCTTCCGCGAGTGCGGCACGCGCTTTTTCGTCGACTTTCACGAGCAGATAGCGAATCACGTCATCGCTAATATTAAGCGCATTACTGATTTTCAGCGGCGCCGCGGCTGGCAATTCGACATTCAACAGTACATAGACGGCGAAATCTTCGCCTTTAATTTTATATGCGAGGCGTTTTTTACCCCAATTATCTTCCGACAGCAGCTTGCCGCCATTGTCGGACACAAGCTTTTTGACCACGCCTAAACTCTTATCAAGCTCCACCTCGCGATCAGGACGAATTAACACGGTCAATTCGTACTCTTTCATACGTTATTACCTCCTTTGGTATCCGTACGGATGGTTGCGTTATCGCACGCAACCTTAGGTTTAATATCAGGGTAATTATAGCAATTTCGCGCGTAATTGTCTAGGAGCCATTATTGAGCTCATCGACGCTGCTGATGAGTACTTCACGCGGACGCGAACCGTCCGCCGGTCCGATAATTCCCTGCTCTTCCATCTCTTCAATAATACGCGCCGCCCGCGAATAGCCGATGCGCAATTTGCGCTGCAACAAACTTGTCGATGCTTTGCGCATTTGCACAACGACATTCACCGCATCGCGGAACATATCGTCGCCACCCTCGTTGCCGAAATCCATCACTACGCCGCCTTTGCCGTTAAGCTGCACCGGCTGGCTGATAATTTCATTATTATACTGCGGCGCCAACTGCATGCGCAAATGATCAGTAATTTTATTCACCTCGTTGTCCATCACCCACGCGCCTTGGATGCGCTTCGGCTTCGGCATGCTCGCGGTTTTCATGAGCATGTCGCCTTGCCCCAGCAGTTTCTCTGCGCCCGCTTGGTCTAAAATTGTAATACTATCCGTCTGGCTCGCCACAGTAAAGGCGATACGCGCCGGCACGTTCGCTTTAATAAGTCCGGTGATTACGTCCACGCTCGGACGCTGCGTCGCCAGCACCAGGTGTATACCGACTGCACGCGCTTTCTGCGCGATCCGCACGATCAGCGCTTCAACGTCACGCTTCGCGATCATCATTAAGTCCGCCATCTCGTCAATCACGATCACGATGTACGGCATCTTACCGCCATCAACTTGCTGTACATTACCCGCCTCATCTTGAACGCCAATTTTCTTGCCCTTCGACTCAACCTTCTGATTATATGTCTTAATATCGCGCACACGTTCATCTGCGAGAAGCGTGTAACGGCGCTCCATTTCATTCACAGCCCATTTTAGCGCGCTTACCGTCTTTTCCGGCTCGACGATCACCGGCGTTAACAAATGTGGAATATCTTGATAAGGCGCCATTTCGACCTGTTTCGGGTCAACAAGGATGAGTTTTAGATCGCTTGGTGCGTTTCGGTATAGCAAGCTGCACAACAGCGTATTAATCATCACCGACTTACCGCTGCCCGTTTGCCCTGCCACTAATAGGTGCGGCATTTTATTAAGTTCGCCGACAAACGGCTGCCCCGAAATATCTTTGCCAATAGCAATGCTGAGCGGCGCTTTACTCTTACGCCACTCGCTGCTGTTTAGAATGCCGTAGAGGCGCACATCAGCCGCTTTTTTATTTGGTACTTCAATACCGACAGCCTTTTTACCTGGAATTGGCGCTTCCATACGCAGGCTTGACGCCGCTAGATTCAACGCAATGTTTGTCTCAAGCGCCGTAATGCGATTTAGCTTAATGCCAGCAGGCGGTCGCAACATATACTGCGTTACCTTTGGACCAATATTTGCGCCCTCCATTTCGACGTCAATATTAAATTCGTGCAGCGTATCCTGAATAATACCCGCGTTTTGCTTGATATCGCCCACATCAGCGGGTGATTGGCTCTTTTCAAGCAAATCAAGACTCGGAAACTGCCAGTTCGGATCGCTCACCGCAAGCATCGCGGCTTTTTCTTCCGGCTCATCTTTCTTTTCACGAGCGTGCAGCGCCGCGAGTTTCGACTTCTTCTTATCCGCCTCGGTCATCGTAGGGACGCCTTCGTTGAGTTTGAATTCGCTCATCGCTTTCGGCTTGGCGGCTTTGCGCATTATCTCGACGTTTGCTTCATTTTCCACCTTTTCTCTGCTTGACATTACCGCTGTTTTGAAAAACTGCAGCACATTATCAAATGACAATTGAAATATGAATGTCATCGTGAACACAAGCAGCAAGATGTATATAAAAATCCCGACGGGCGCGCTCACGAGCGACAACATCAACGAGTTCATGCTATCGCCCAGCAAACCACCGCCTGACGGACGATTACCCTGCTTCGCCATCAGCAACCCGCACATACCGCTGCACCATACAACCGCAAGCAGCGACGTAAACTTCACACTAAACGGCAGCCTATTATCTTCAGCGCGAAACGTTTCCACCGCAATGAAGACTGCAACGATCGGCACAACATACACCGCCCAGCCAATCATATCTTGCAGCGTATGCTGCAGCCAATCCAACACCGGACCGCCCGCGCCAAACCACGACACAATAATCAGCACCGCAAACGCCATCAACAGCACTGCCGCTGCCTGCTGCCAATACCCCTCCGGCAACTCGTGCTGCGGTGCTGCTTTGCGGCGTGTTGCCGCACGTTTGGTTGATTTTCTTTTCGCCATCCTTTCCTATATTACTCCGTTAGCTCCTTTTCCTCCACACTATCACCGCGCCACCAATACAAACACCAGCACATGCAGCAATAGCAAACACATTTGTACCAGTGCTTGCGAGAGAAGCAGTTACGTTACTGATAACTTCGCCAGGATTAGGTATTACTGGACGACTAATCGCTAATATTTCAGTGGCATTAGCGACAACAGTAGCGTCAGGATCAGTGTCGGCAGTAAACTGAGCGCTTACCGTATTTGTAACAGTCGCACGATCAAGCGCAGTCGTTGTTCGAACGTTCACTGTAAGCGTCTCATTCGCAGCAAGGGCGACAACGACATTAAGGCGCGTTGGATTAACTGGCTGATCAAAATTACACGTATTAATCGTCGAGTTAGTACTCGTTACGGCACAGGCAGCGCTATTCGCAACAAATGTGCTCTGACCCGGTAACTGGTCGGTGGCTGAAACGGTTTGCGTTGCATCATTCGGATTACGAATTGAGATCGTCCACTCCACTTCATTCGTTTGCCGGTTAAGAAATTTTGACGATTTCGTTACAACCGGAGGGTTAATCGAAATCGAAAGCTTAAGCGTGTTTGGTGTTGTATATACGTTGCCAGCAAGATCTGTAAATGTAATTGTGATATCATGGTCGCCTTCAGCAAGAGCTGGCGCAATACTATTATCCGGCAATGTCCACGTGCCATCGCCATTATTAATAGCATTGTAGGTCACGCCACCAATCTTTACTGTAATTGTAGCGTGCGGATCATCAACGTTCCCTGTTAACGCCGGCGTCTGATCGCTCGTTTTTCTCGTAGTGAGCGAGCCGGTTGGCGCAGTCGTATCGATAACCAGCGACAGCGGGTGTGATGGTTCGGAAACATTACCAGACGAAGTAGTCGTTGTGTACGTAATCGCATGCGTACCTTCAGAAAGCGGCGGATTCATTGTTACGGAATGCGTACCTGCACTCGTACAAACAATCGTCTTGAATAAAACGCCGTTATCATACAGCTTTAGCGTATCGCCTGCGCGTGCGCACACAAAATCAACAATCGTTGGCGTGAGAGTGCTTGTGATATTGTCCGTATTGCTCGCACCAGTGTCAGACGACGGATCAAGATGCGGCGTAGCAGGCCGAGCAACAACATCAGTATCTACAACATACTGCTTGCTTACCGTACCCGTAGACTGGTTGCCGGCATCATCGGCAGTTGTAATGCGCACGTCAACCGCATGATTAGCATCAGCAGCAAGGTCGCTGCCGGCAACAGTTACAGACCAAGTGCCGCCGGCAGCAACATGCGTAGTCTTCGCGACCCCATTAACGGTAACTGTAACCAAATCACCTTCCCTCGCTCCAGTGACAGCGCCTGTAACTGTTTGGTTGGTTTTTGACTCGGCTATATTAATGATATTATCCGGCGTAATACTGTTAACGGTAATAACCGGCGCTGGCGGCGGTGTCGTATCTATCACGACAACAAGGCTTGGTGAAGCAGCTGATTCGTTGTTGAGCGCATCAGATTCAGTGAATGTGACTGTGTGCGAACCATCGCTTAGCGCGGACGATGTCACGACAGTCACCGGGCCAATAGCAGTACAGGCTGCTGTCCCGCGAGCAACACCATCAATGTACAGCGTCACATGACCGCCAAGCTCGCTACACCGAAGAGTGAATGTCGGCGCAGTGACGCTTGTAATG
>CAJPSU010000020.1 GCA_905373345.1 Candidatus Saccharimonadota bacterium | reverse complement strand
GCACATCACTATGAGCGAAGGACGCAACCGGCAAATCCGCCGCACATTTGCAGCGCTCGGTTACACCGTCACTCGGCTACACCGCACGAATTTCGGGAATTATGCGCTGAGTGATATAAATCGAGGAGAATGGCGAGAGATAAATATATCATAAATAACATATTTAACATGATTTATATTTATTATTATGATCAAATCGCACGAACTCGTACCGTTTGTCGACTCGCTACAGTACTTAACCGATAAATATTATTATGGCGAACCGCGCGAATTATATGACTATCGTGGTCGACCATTGATGTTTGCATCCACAAGTATATGGCATCATGATGCGCGAAAAGAGGCGGAATATAATACAAACCTCGGCGAATACCTCGCCCTCATGCTTGACGACCCGCCAATGACCGACTGGATCGCCGAGTGGCACGACAACGTGATGCCAACAATGCTTGACGAAATGAGGCACTACCTAGAGCATGATGATTCGATATTAACAGCCGAGCAGCTGCACGATGTATCGCTTAGCGCTGAGCATCTCGCAAAATATTGCCTGCCAGCCGCGGATACACCAGAGAAACAAGCGGAGCTGTGGCATGTATACGAACTAACGCGAACATTTTTCTTGAATCATATGGACGATTTAAGCAAAGCGGCGAGGGAGTCGATCAAAATGATGGAGCAGGTGCGCACCGAACGGATTAAGAACTAACACCTAAGATGGACGGGTAAACCACCAAACTTTCGCAACGTCCACTCAAAAGACTTCGCCCGCCAACTCTAGAGAACTTATTCATGCTCGCACATTCCCATTACCTCTGTTATAATATACCGTATTATGGCAACGAAACTTCCAACAGTTGCAATCATCGGGCGGGCGAATGCCGGTAAAAGCTCGCTGTTTAACCGCATTATGCGCGCGCAGCAGGCGATTGTCGCGCGCGAAGCGGGAACAACACGCGATAACGTCATTGGTAAAGCGCGCCACGGACAACACACATTCTGGCTAGTTGATACCGCCGGGCTTAAGCCTGCTGAAGACGAGTTTGAAGCCACAATCCAAGAACAAATCGCCGAAGCCGCCGATGCTGCCGACGTCATCCTTGTCGCCGCCGATAGTACTGAATATCCGAACGACGAAGACCGCCGCGTCGCCAAAACTGCCCTGAAAAGCCGCAAACCCGTCATATTATTACTAAATAAAACCGACCTGCGCGGCAGCCTGCCGAACGACGAATTCCGCCGTCTCGGTATCAAAACAATTATCCGCACCAGCGCCGAGCATAACACCGGTATACACGAGCTACTTGACGCCGTCTGTACTGAAATCCCAATCGTTCATGACAAGTCCGCAGGCGATAGCATAAAAGTTGCGCTCATTGGCCGCCCGAACGTCGGCAAGTCCAGTTTATTTAACACGCTCGCCGGCAAACAGCAGGCTATCGTTGCTAATGTCGCTGGTACAACGCGCGACCTTGGGCGTGTTACGCTCGGTTATCACGGACATAAAATTGAGTTAATTGATACGGCAGGCATCCGCCGCCAGGGCAAGCAAGCAGTCGGTATCGAAAAATTCAGCGTTTTACGCAGTTTACAAGCCATTGAAGAAGCCGATATCTGCTTCTTGCTCATGGACGTTAACGAACTCAACACTCAGCTTGACCAACGCCTTGCCGGGCTTATTAACGATGCTGGCAAAGGTTTAGTGCTCGTCGTAAGTAAGTGGGACGCCGCCATGGGTAAGGATGCCTATACGCGCGACGCGCTTGCGCCACGGATTGCCAACACTTTCGACTTCGTACCATGGGCGCCATTGATTTTCACAAGCAGCACGACAGGGCAGAATGTCACAAAATTATTTGACCTCGCGCTTGACATCCAGGCACGCCGCCAGCAGCCCACCAAAACGCGCGTTCTCAACGATATGTTACAGCGCGCTATTCAAGCACACCCGCCTGCCGGGCTTAAAAATTCGCATCCAAAGCTGCGCTACATTGTTCATACTGATACCAATCCGCCGTGGTTTGTCGTTTACGGCAGCAACCTAAAATTTGTCCACTGGAGCTACAAACGCTATCTAGAGCGACAGCTCCGCGACACCTACAACTACACCGGTACACCAATCAAACTCAGCTTCCGCGACGAAAAGCAGATCAAATCTAATCGCGAACGTGTTGCCAAAGGCTTAGAGCCAGTCACCAAGGCGTATAAGCAGGCGAGAGAAACGGAAGAGCCTGGCGTGAAGAGTAAAAAACGCAATCGTTAAATTCGACAATATTCGTTCGCCCGCAGAAACTGGCGGATAATCTTAATCACGCGACAATCGCAGCTCTAGCTCTTTGCGCTCGCGCGTTAGCGTGCGGTAACGCTTCAGAGCACGCATCAAATCATTGCATTGCTGCATATCAAAGTCAAATACCTTCAGAAGCGCGTCATCGATCTCTTTTGCCGCTTTCTGCACGTCTTTTAGCCCCGCCAATCCCGGCACAGAATCAAGATAAGCGCTGCGGATGCTGACCGTTTTCTTCTCATACAATTCTAGTTTCTTCGTCGGGCTCTTGCGCGCCGCTGCGCTCATCTTTTCAAGCGCTTTTTCGTATTCATGCCGCGCCGCCAGCACTTCAATCAAATCAATCCCGAGGCTAAACAGGCGTGCCACCAAACCGTTATGCAGCTGCTCAGTTGCAAACAATTCAGTATCAATGCTCGCGAGCCGCCGCCGCGCCGCGCGCACCAATTTACGCGTTTGCCGGCGCGCACGTAGGTGCTGAACCATACGGACAAGCAGATTCGCGTGCCGATCTACCACGACAACATTCCGCTGCCGCGCCACCATGCGGTACAAATGATAATTCACAAACCTCTCAACATCATGCGCCACCGCCTGATCGCCCATATCAACCAGCGCTTGCGCTGTGCGGCGCGCTCGCTTGCGGCGGATATTATATACCGTGTCAACCAGTGCTTGGCGCTCGCACACCGTACGGATTTCGATCAACGCCTGCGTAAGCTGCTTCACGCTTGCGTCATCTGGTAAAAGCAACACGCGCGTTAGCATCTTGTCAAGCTTACCCGTCTGAACTGCTGCCGTTATGCGCTGCATGCGCGCCATATATCGATCGCGCCACGCCATGTAAAAATCAAACGCTGTTACTTCGGGCGTCTTAAGCCGCTTAGCAATTCGACGCTGCTGCCGCGTATAATTCGCATACGCGCGGCGCGCCTCATCCCGAAACAAAAGCGGACGCGTTTCGGCGCGCTTATCAAGCTCGCGCAGTTGTACCGCGTGCACGTCGCAAAACTCAGGCATACGCGACCCGCACCTTTCGGAATGAGCATTCCATCACATCCTGCCATGATTTACCAGCCGCGTTATAACGGCGAACGGCGCCATCAATTGCAGCCACGCGGACGAGCGCCGGGCTGTATGCCGTCTGGCGGCTATAATACCGCAAATCTTCAACCGTCCAACACCGCCTAGCCGGATAACGCCGCTTAATCAGTGCTGCCGCCTGGCGGTAAAAGTACGTCGGATCAGCATACGGTGGCATATATTTATCAACTGTCAAGCCCATACCTTTCAGAATACGCTGCACGTCAGCCATCGTTTGCATCGCGCTCGGCTGCGCCACAAGCAACGCATACACCTCTTTGCCGCTGCGAAAAAGTGTCGCATACGAACCAGTGCCCGTCTCGACATCATCGCACAAAAACTCGTCAACCGGCAAATCAACATGAAACATTTCTGTCGTAATCTCTTTGCATTCTTGGCGGCGGAATTGGTCGTACTCATCTTCGTGCTGCATCATGCTTACACTATACTATTTTAGTGACTAAAAGTCAATATTATAGCAATATACCTTACGCTAATTACGCAATTCTGCTATAGTAGGGCTTATGAAGCTAATTGTCGGCTTAGGCAACCCCGGATCGCGCTATGACAATACACGCCATAATGTTGGTTTCGCGATGCTTGATCGGTACACGGCAGCACAAGTAATTACATGGCGCGAACAAGCAAAATTTCACGTCGTCGCCGCTCGTACAGCAATTGCCGGTGAAACAATCATATTTGCCAAACCGACGACATACTACAATGACTGCGGTATCACCGCACGCGCACTAATAGATTTCTACAAGCTGTCGCGCGACGATTTGCTGGTTATTCACGATGACATCGTGCTTGATTTTGGCAAGGTGCGCATTCGGCGGGGCGGACAAGACGCTGGCAACAACGGCTTAAAGTCTCTCCATCGGCATATCGGGCAAACATTTTGGCATATTCGTATTGGCGCTGACAACCCGCGCCGGCGGCAAATTGGCGATATTGATTTTGTTTTGAGTGAATTTAACCGCGACGAAGCGCAGATACTAGCAGAGTGGACCGCGCCGACTGTCGCTCGTATCATTGACCAGTTTATCGCAGGCGCAATCAGCGCAACAAGCTACCGGCTACCGTAAGTAATACAAGAAGAAATCTATCATTACTCGCCAAACATCATCAACTGCGACGCAAATACGTCGTGTGTCATCTCTTCGGCGCGATCGCCAATCAGTACGATTTTTAACGGTTCATCAGCGTGCGCCGTGCGCAGCTCTACATGGGTTGGCGTTGCCTCAATATGCCGACGCGCACCGCGGCGATCGGCAAACGCGCCTTTAAGCCGGCGCAGTCCATACGCTTGAACCAGCTCAGGCCACAACGTTTCGTATGTCTTACCGTCCGCTCGTAGGCATGATGTATCAATAACGCTATAGGTTGGGTTGTCTGGGATTGCCAGCTCGCCGTCATACTCATCAAAAAACGTCAGTAGCCCAGACGGCGTCGATAAACCTTTCGCGTCAAATCGTCCGTGCGGTGCACTGAGAACGCGCGCGTAGGGCAGGGTGGCACGCTCTTTGCGATAATCTTGTATCTCCGCTTCTGTCAGTAAATCTTCCTTCGTCACTAGTACGGTGTCGGCAGCCTGCATCTCAAGCCCCTGCGCCGCGCTAATACCACGCAAGATCTCATGCGCGTCAATAATATAAAAACTATGCGCCAACTCATACCGCTTAAACACACCAGCGCTCACCAATCGCTCAACTAGATTCATCGTCCGCGCTACACCTGTCGCCTCAATAAAGACCGGAGCAGGTGAGGAGCGGCTAAAATCATACAGCATCCGCGTAAGCGCATGCGCCGACGAACAACAGACGCAGTCGCCCGCCAGCGTCGTAACAATATCTGCTAAGCCTTCCAGCCGGTAGCCATCGACGTTTTCGTTCGCAAACTCATTTTCAATTACGCGCGAACCTGCAAACTCATCCAATCGCAGCAAAAACTCTAAGACGCTCGTCTTGCCCGCGCCCAGCGAACCATTCACTAGATAGAGCGGCAATGTATCGTTAACCGCACGCTCGTCATCAAACGCCGCGTTGATACTAAATTCCAGGTCGTTGTCGCGTTTTGCCATGAACCTCATTATACCCTAGAAAAACGGGAATAATTCAGTCAACATCATGCCACTTTTTTACGATGCCATTCTCGCGGTAGTACTCATGCTGCTGCCACTCCTGCATGAATGCCGGATCGCCTTCAACCGCTTCAATTCGAGAGAAGACTTGGCTAATAAGCATACCATCAGGATACTGAGTGCGGTCATCAAGGGTTGGCTCGCCTTTGTCTCGCAAATAGTCGTTTAGAAATCGAAAGCGCTTCGTGCAGATATAACCCGGCCGCGCACAGTGCATCCGCAGGTCATGTAGCGTTCGAATTGGCTGCGGTTCGTCTGCATACGCCTCAAATTTATACATTAACCATATCAGCGGCGTTGCAAACGTCATTGCATCCGACAATTCAGCTTGCGCCTTTGTAAGCTCGCTTAACCGGCGCGTCAATTTGTCTACTGGCATCCCTTGCAGCTTTTGCTTCGCAAGCTGATGGCTGCACACGCGAATCTTGTCGCTATATTCTTTATAAGCATCGTATTGCTCTAGCAATACATCAACTGCCTGTCGCGCCGTCATTGTTGCATCTCCGCAAAAAATATATCATGTGTAATCTCATGCGCTCGTTCGCCAATAATAACAATCTTGTTTTGCTGATCATCAGTTTCATTGCTGCGGAATTGATGCGGCGTTGCTTCAATATGCCAGGACTGTATCTTGTTATGAATATCGCCCTTAAGCCGTCGTAGGCCATACGCGCATTGCAGTTTTCGCCATACATCCTCAAGCAAATTCGGCGTTATGTCAGCCGCCGCCACGTCGATAACGCTATACGTCGAAGTATCCGCTCTTTGCGCGTCTTCGCCATATAGCATGGCACGCTCTAGCGCACGCGACGGCGATCGCAACTTCGTCATATCAAACTTGCCAAAATGCATAGGAACAACATTCGTAAGACCGCGGTTACGCAGCAGCGCCTGCAGGTCTTGTGCTGCCTCGCTAGGTAGTCTATCGATCTTACTCAATAGCACGATATCTGCCGCCTGCGCTTCTCGCAGCATTGCCTCAGACACACGCTCAACATCACACTCAAGCGCATCAAGCACGTAAAACGACTGCTTAAGCTCATAATGCTTAATCATGTCTGCTACAATGAGCTGTTCAATAAGCTTTAACGAATTCGCTACACCCGTCGACTCAATGATCACCGGCGCAGTTGAAGAGGAGAATGCGCGCAGCAAAGAAATAAGTTCATCGCTGCTACTGCAGCAAATACATGAACCTGCAATTGTTGCCACCTCGTCAGCATGCCTTGCAACAAGCGCCGAATCAACGCTTTCAGCGGCAAACTCATTTTCAATCACGCGCGCGCCAGAATATTGCTCTTGTTGCAGCAAGTATTGCAATAATGTTGTCTTGCCTGCACCGAGCGCGCCATTAACTAAATATAGTGCTCTGCTATCCTTCATCGCATTCCTTTCTATACACGAACACTGAATTAATGACTTCATCTGTTGGATGGTATTCTTCCTGCAATACAACATGCGTAATTTCACTTGCGGCAAACGCCGGATAAAGTAGCTCCCGCGAACCGCGCGCGCTCCGCACTACCACCCGACCATCAGGCGTAAGACTTGGTAAAATATGATCAACAATACGCTGCTTATCAGCAACCGATTGTCCAGCCAGACCGGCTATATATACCACATCGTAGAAGTTAACCGGTAGATCAACCGACCGCCCATCGCCGCATACGAAACTGCATGGCCACTGGAGCGCCTGCGCTAGCTGTTTTGCTAGATCTACCGCTGCCTTGCATGAATCAATGTGGGTGATCTTAGCACCTGTTATCCGGTACAGCCACCATGCCGTCAACGGCAACGGACCACTGCCGATAATTGCAACACGGGATTGTTTATCAAGATGCACACCGGACCGTTCAATCAGTTGAATCTCGCGTGCCGTCAATGTGCGGTAATTATCTTGATAGGGGAATTCATTTATTGCTGCTAACGGTTCGTTCGCTTGAACGATTTTTCGCGCCCAAAACTGCTCCAATTTTCCCTCAGCCTCCGAACAACGGCACTGTAAATCGCACAATAATACCGTGTCGTCGACACGCCACTGCGGATGCGCGATAATCGCCTCAACAAGCTTTGAGAATGCTTGATTAACTTCTGGCGATGGTGCTAACTGCGGCAATCCCATCACTTGTTTAATTACTGTATCCATACGCAGCCAGTATGCACTGTTTATATAATTACTGCAAATCTGTTGCAATTTACGTTGCAATTACCAAAAAATTAAACCAACAAAAAAGCGCCAGGTAAGGGTGGGCATCACCTGGCGCCATACTGCCCTTCGTCCCACCCGTCTTGGGTATACGTGATCCACCTCACACATACTGGTGATCCGCTGGACAAAGGGGTTAGTAAACGCACAAAGCTGTCTGTAGCGGCGATCATAGTGGAGGGTAGGTTACTAATGACCGCACTTTATGCGCTACCTAACTTGAGATTCGCCATGTCGGCGAATTCTGTTATAGAATAGGGGGTATAAGGTGCTTGATTTTCCTCTTCTGAGTCAATCAATCATCTCCAATATTAGCACACAGTTGACAAAGTGTCAATACTTTTTACAAGAAATTTGTATGAAAATCAATAAAATTGCTCCAGATGATAATATCTATCTCCAGAGATTATGTCATATTGACGACGCGCCGCACGTATTATATTGCATGGGAATATTGCCAACGAAGCGCGTGCCGACCCTCGCAATCGTTGGTACGCGCAAGCCAACGCGCTACGGCATTGAAGTAACGACGAAATTTGCCGGCGATTTAGCGCGGCAAGGAATTATTATTGTGAGCGGACTCGCACTCGGCGTCGATGCGCTCGCGCACCGCGCTTGCCTGGAGGCTGAAGGCACGACAATCGCGGTTATTGCAAATCAGCTGCCAGATATTTACCCCGCCGCCAACCGCGCGCTTGGCGAAAGAATCATCGCGCAAGGCGGCGCGATCTTGTCCGAGCACTGCATCGACGAGCCTAAACCGTACGTCGTCGGCAAATGGAGCTTTCTCACGCGCAACCGTCTAGTCAGCGGGCTCGCCGACGCAATCCTCATCACCGAAGCGGCCGCCCGCAGCGGCACGCTCAATACCGCCGCACACGCGCTCGCGCAGGGTAGGGAGGTTTTCGTTGTCCCTGGCAACATCACCAGCCCGATGAGCGCCGGCTGTAACGCGCTGATTCGCCAGGGCGCTACGCCCGTTACTAGTCCCGACGATATTATTGCCGTCTTGCTGCCGCACAAAAAAGCCCGGCAGTCCACGCCGGCGCGCGGCGCTACACCCGCCGAAACCGCCATCATCAAACAACTCGCCGCCGGCATACGCGACGGCGACGAAATCCAGCGCGCGACCAACTTAAACGCTGTCGAATTCAGCACCACGCTCACGCTCCTTGAGATCAACGGCGTCATCCGCTCGCTCGGCGCAAATCAGTGGACGCTGCGCTAGATACCGCTCACGCTTGCAAAACTGCCTTTGTTTGCGTTACAGTTTTGCAATGAAACACGACCGCTCGCCAGAAGACAAACCGCTCGTCGCTACACGCGACATTTTTACGATACCGAACGCGATAAGCCTATGTGGCGCGGCGCTCGCCTGGAAAGGCGCCGAAACCGCGGAA